>JAQCHR010000229.1 GCA_027619655.1 Pseudomonadota bacterium | reverse complement strand
CCACGAAGAAATTGCAAATAGAGGAAGATCTATTATGAAGTGGAAGCATTCGGTGCTTGTCTTGGTTTTCGCTTTGTCGGCATGTGCGTGGGCGGATGTGAAACCTATCGGATACCAAGATCGAAGTTCCGAAGGCGTAAGGGTTTACGACCCCAAGCCGCTTTTGATTGTGACGCCAGCGAAATACGACAAGGAAGGAAAGCAGATATCTGCGGGTAGCACCACTCTTACGTTTATTCCTGATTATACCCGTGGGTATGCCGTCACGTTTGGAACCTTCCTAGCGAAGAACAAGGCGAGCGTCCAAATCAAAGAAGGGATTCTAACTCAGTTCGATTCTGATCAGGACACAACTGGTCTTTTAAGCCTCTTGCAGTCTCTAGGTTCCGAGGCCCTAAAGAACGTCGATAAACTCGCAGCGCTGGGCGAGGAAATCAGTAGCGCGATACCTGGTCTTGACGGCATCTACGAATTCGTGTTCGACGAAAATGGCACGTTTATTGGTTTGAGAAAAATCAATGTAGATTCGGGTAGCTGAGATGTGATGATATGGCGACAATCCCGGAAATCAGGAGAACCGTCAAAGCTCATAGGGAACGCCTGCTAAGGATTCCGAACGTTAAGTTCGTTACCATAGGTCGGAAATCAGTCTCGGGACTGATAGCTGAAGAACTGGTTATCCGTGTCTATGTCTCACAGAAAATCGACGTGACGGACGCCAACAGAATTCCGCGACGTTTTCGGCTTATCGGTAGTGACGGAAAGACCCAGTCAGGCTTTGTTAATACCGACGTAGAAGTGGCGCCCACTCGCTTCAAAGCGCTCTCCTTGGCAGGTGGTGACAGTATCCGCGGCCGAACAAAGGGGAGCGTCGGCCTTGTCTATCGTAGTGTCTCAGGAATAGAGTATGCATTGACAAATTCGCACGTCGTCTCGCCGATCGACGGTACGGCGTTCGGAGCGTCTATACAGGATTCTAATTCCGACAAGATCGGAATCGTGCATCGAATGACGAAGATCCGAAGTGACCGCATCAACACGGTTGACGCCGGAATTATTGAAGTTCAGGTCTCTGCAGAGCGAAATGTCATCAAGAATGTTCCTCTGCGAGTTGCCGGATATGGGACGTTTGAACTCCAGAGAGATCGGTCATACTACTACATGACAGATAATGACAGTATTCGCTGCCGTTATCCTGAGCGTGTAGAGACTGAGGTGGCGATATCTTTTTCACCATCTAAAAGTGCTTATTTCACCAATTTTGTTAAACTAATAGCCGAGAAAGGAAAGCCCAAACGTTCCCATTCAGGGTCGGTCTTGTTCTATTTATTCAATAATACGCCGCTAGTATGTGGAGTCGTTTTCGCCGGTAGTGACGGAGTCCTGGGAGTCATACCAATTAAGGCAGCACTCAGCGCCCTTGCGTCTTCCGCGGCAGGCAGTACAGGCACAACAGAGGATGTTCGCATCGCCTTTTAATACTGACTGGCTTGACCTAAGAAGTCTAAAATTCAGTGACAGTTAAAATTCGGTGACAGTGCTGAACTGAACTGCACCCCCTGAGTGAGACACGGAAATCAGGGACAGGTCTGGTTGGTTGATGTTAGGGCTTTGGCGCGGGTGCTGGAGGACGGATCATGACAGTTGAACTGACGAATTGGGACAGCGCCGATCACCTCAAAACCACGGAGGATATCGCTGCCTATCTGGAAGCCGTGTTCGAGGACGGCGACGCGGCGCTCATCACCCACGCGCTGGGTGTCGTCGCGCGCGCCGAGGGCATGACGGAGGTGGCCAGACAGGCCGGCTTGACCCGCGCCAGCCTCTACAAGGCCCTGTCGGGCGACGGCAATCCTTAATTCGCCACGGTGCTCAAGGTTGTGCAGGCGCTGGGCCTGAAGATGACCGTGGCTGCATAGGACATATGACGACTCGATAGTAATTGCGGAGCGCGGCAGCCCTCCCGGCCACCGCGCCCCAGCCCCCTCAGTTCCGATACTTCTCCCCGCCGAATTTCACGTCGGCCCAGCCTTCCACATGCTTGATCAGCGACACGGACGTATCGTCCCCCGTGCCCTGGCTGACGGCGTAGCTGAGGAACTGGCGCACCGTGTTGCCGAGCCACATCGGCACCTTCATCGCCTCGGCCTCGGTCATGCACAGCGCCACGTCCTTGAGCAGCAGCTTCTGCTTCATGCTTTTGGCGAAGGTGCGGGTCAGGACCGCGTAGGGGTATTTGTCCCGCGTGGCGGAGTTGTAGCCGCTGCTGGCGTTGACCACGTCGAGCAGCACCTTCGGATCGATCCCGGCCTTGGCGCCCATCACGCAGGCCTCGGCGGCGGCGATGTTGTTGGCGGCGGACAGGAAATTGTTGACCAGCTTCATGGTCTGGCCCAGGCCGGGCTCGCTGCCGATGAAGAACAGGTTGTCGCCGATCACTTCCAGCGCCGGGCGGTTGGCGTCCAGCAGGACTTCCGGGCCGGACAGCATGAGCGACAGCGTGCCGGCTTCGGCGCCGCGGATGCCGCCGCTGACCGGGCAGTCCAGCGACTGGATGCCCTTCGCGGCCAGCCCCTCGGATACCGCCTTCGCGGTGCTGGCGCCGCTGGTCGAGAGGTCGATATAGGTCTTAACCGTGCTGCCTTCGACAATCCCCTTCGGGCCCAGCGCCACGGCGCGCACCACATCCGGGGTCGGCAGGCTGACCATCACGGTGGCCTCGCGGCTGGCGACATCGGCCGGGCTGGAACAGGCCGTGGCGCCCTTCGCCACCGCAGCGGCCATCGCTTCCTCGCGCACGTCATAGACGCTCAGCGCGTAGCCCGCGTCCAGCAGGCGGCCCGCCATCGGCGCGCCCATATCGCCCAACCCAATGAATCCCAGTGATTTTTCAGCCATTTCAACCAATGCTCCTTGTCGGCATGTTATCGCTCCACGCACATGCGGTTGATCGCATGCGGGGGGAATCCTATCGTTCAACTGATACTGTGCAGGAATTTCAGGGAATAGGGAATGAGCGGCAACGGCAAAATCACCTTCGGCTTCCAGGTCGCGCCCTCGAGCGATGCGGCGACCTCCGACCACGACCTCTACCAGGACGTGATCGAGGATTGCAAACTGGGCGAGGCGATGGGGTATGAGGCCGCCTGGCTGCTGGAGCATCATTTCAGCGATTACTACCCGACCCCCAGCCCGCTGCTGTTCATGGCGCATATCGCCGCGGCATGTCCCGATCTTGGCCTGGGCACCTCGGTGCTGGTGCTGCCCTGGTACCACCCGCTGCGCATTGCCGAGGAAATCTCGATGGTCAACACACTGACCCGCGGTACGCTGCATCTCGGCATCGGGCGCGGCACGGCGAAGTCGGAATACGACGCCTATGCGATCGACATGCGCGAGGCGCGCGGGCGCTTCGATGAAAGCTACCGGATCATCGAGGCCGGGCTGACCGGCGAGCCCTTCACCTTCAAGGGCAAATATTTCGACATCCCGCGCGAGATCCGCATCCGCCCGGCGCCGACCGGCCAGAAGGTGAACTTCTACGGCGCCATCGGCAGCCCCGGCAGTGCCGCGATCATGGCGAGGCTCGGCCTGCCGCCGCTCTGCCTGGCGCAGTTTCCGGATTCGCTGCTGGCGAAGATCCTCGGCAACTGGCGGGCGGCGGCGGAAGAGACGGGCCGCGAGACGAACGTCACCACCCCGATCCAGGTGAAGTGCTTCATCGCCGACACGGACGCGGAGGCGCGGGACCTTGCCCGCAAATACCTGCCGCGCAATTTCGTGGTGCAGGCGAAGCATTACGAGGTGGACGCCAATCCCTGGGAGGGGATCGAGGATTACGCGGTCTTCACGAAGATGTTCGGCAACATGCGGGCGATGATGGACCCGGACAACCTGGGCCCGCTGATCGACCAGAACCTGGTCGGCAGCCCGGATACGGTGGCGCGCCGGGTGCAGGCGATGAACGACCTCGGCTTCAACTACTTCCTGGTGTCGACCGCGATGCCCGGCACGCCGAAGGAGGTGCGCCGCGAAATGTATCGCCGCTTCGCCGTGGACGTTGCGCCGCGCTTCGATGCGGATTTCGGCAAGAAGCCGCAGGCGCAGGCGGCGGATTAGCTGCCCTCAGCCGCCGGCCAGTTCCGGCACCGGTGTCACCGGCGCTTCGCCGGCCAGCACGTTTTTCAGGTTGTTCCGGAACAGGTCGATCATGATCGTCCGGGTTTCCGGCGCGCGGCCGGCGATATGGGGGGAGAAGATGATGTTCTTCGCCTCGCGCAGTTCGACCGGGATGTCCGGTTCGGTCTCGAAGACGTCCAGCCCGGCGCCGGCGATCGTGCCGCTGTTCAGGGCTGCGATCATCGCGTCGGTATCCACTACGCTGCCGCGACCCATGCTGATCAGGTAGCCGGTCGGCCCCAGCGCCTTGAGTACCTCGGCATTAACGGTGTGGAAAGTGTCGTCCCCGCCGGGCGCGATGACGATCAGGTAGTCGGAGACCGTCGCCAGGTCCATCAGCGAGTTTTCATAGACGTAATCGACATCGTTGCGTTTGTTGCGGTTGTAGTAATGCACCGGCATGTCGAAGGCCCGGGCGCGTTTCGCGACATGCAACCCGATCCGGCCCATGGCGTAGATGCCCAGCGTCTTGCCGTTGATCATCGGGCGCGAGGTATTGACCGTCTTCCAGCCGCCGGATTTCACCAGCGCGTCGAAATGCGGAATGTCGCGGATGATCGCGAAGAGCAGGGCCATCGTATGGTCGGCGACGGCGGTATCGTTGGTGCCCGGCCCGTGCGTGACCATGATGCCGCGCTGGCGGCAGAGGTCCAGGTCCACCCCTTCATACCCGGCGCCGAGGCAGCAGATGATCTTCAGCCCGGTCATCGCGGCCATTTCCTCGGGCGATACGCCGAGGCTGCCATTGGTCAGCACCGCATCCACCGTGCCGCCACTCTGCGCCAGGAAGGCGGCGCGCGGTTCGTCCTCGATATGCTGCTGGACGTTATAGATTGCGGAGAGGTCTTTGAGTTCATTGTCCCGTACCTTTATCAGTAGGGTTGATTTGGCCATTTTCCGGTTCTCCCACTTTGATCCTGGTTCGATTATTCCGCGAGCGTCGGCCCTGCGCCGCGCACCCGTGTCTGCCGCATATAGCGGCGGTATTTGTCGGCGTCATAGCCGCTGCCCCGATGCAGCAGGCAACGGTTGTCCCAGATCACCAGGTCGCCCGGCTGCCAGCGATGCGCATAGGCGTGTTCCGGCTGCGTCGCGCGCGCCTGCAGGTCGTCGATCAGGGCGCGGCTGTCCGCCTCATTCCAGCCCTCGATGGCCTTGGCGTGCGAGCCGACATAATAGTTCTTCGCGCCGGTGTTCGGATTGGTGCGCACGAGGCGTTGCGGAATCGGCGGCAGGGATTTCGCCAGCGACGGCGAGACCGCATCCGGCGCCACCTTGGAGCGCGAGAAGACATAGTCATGCACGACGTGCAGCGGGTCGATCTCGGCCTTTTTTTCCGCCGGCAGCCGGTTATAGGCGGCGCGGGCGCTGACATATTCGGTGATGCCGCCCTCGTCCGGCACCTCATAGGCGCACATGATCGACACGAAGGCCGGTACCTTCCGGAACGATGAATCCGTGTGCCACATGTTGTTGCCGGTCAGGAAGATGGTCTTGCGGTCCGCATTGCCCAGCTTGCTGCCATCCGCCTGCACATTGCCGATGGTGCCGAAATAGCTGACCCTGCCGTCCTCGCCCAGCGCGACATGGTTTTCCTCCGGCTCGCCGAGGGTTTTGGTGAAGGCCAGCTGGCGGTCGTCGTCGAAGGGCTGCTCGGGAAAATGCAGGAAGGAATACTCATCGATGGCTGCGCGAATTTCCGCCAGCGCACCTTCGGGCAGCGGTGTGCGCAGGTCGATCCCGGTGATCCGCGCGCCGAAATCGTCGTGCAGCTTTTCAATAGTCAGATGGGCCATGGTCTACTCCGGAACGTGGCGGCAATGTCATGGCGGAAGCTTATACGGCTCCGCCGGCGACCGGAACCGGTATCACCGGATTGCCAGGCCGTCTACCAGGGCAGGCGCTTCCGGATAGCCTGCCAGTACCAGCCGAAGCGCGTTTCCGGCAGCCGCGCCGGGCGTGTCGCATCGGGCAGGGTCATGCATAACGGGCTGACGCGGATGCCGTAATGCAAATGCTCGCCGGAGCGGATTTCATTGTTCACGATCCGGGCGCTCGTATCGATATTCGCCTTGATGTCCTGCAGCAGGTTTTTTGACACTTTGGTGGAATCTTCCATCCCGCCTTCGACATTGACATCATAGACAGCCGTTGCGCGCAGGATCGAATGTCCCTGGCAGACGAACTCGCGGGCCTTCAGCAGGGCGTCGATCTGCCGTTCGCAGGCTTCGTCTTTTTGTAATTCGATGAAGATCTTCATCAGCTCCGATAGGGGGATCTCGC
>JAQCHR010000228.1 GCA_027619655.1 Pseudomonadota bacterium | reverse complement strand
GCGGCCCGCCGGATATCTGTGTGGAATGTAACGAATAATGTTCGACAAGGAAATTGTGTCGGGCCTGACGCCGAAAGAACTGAACGCGCTGATTGACCGCGACCGGGACGCGGCGGTTCGAAGCGCATCGACCCTGTTCCGGCATGAGGTGGCGGCCGCAGTGGTCACGATCGGCGAGATCAATCAGATTGCCAACGCCCGCGTGACGGCGGGTTGCCAGGTTTCCTCGACCAAGATCAAGACGGATGCGGACGTTGCGGCGGCGATTCTGATGTCGAACGCGGAGGTTGCGATCCTGGAGATCCGCCAGATGGGCGTCAAAGAGGGCGCTGCCCTGGAGCGTCAGAAGAAAGTTATCGCGGGTATCGGACGCGAGTCCAGCAAGGCTATCGCAGACGGTGCCCGGGATACGATCGACAGGATTCAGTCCGAGGCAGAGCAGGCCATCGGCAAGATAAACCAGGGCGCCGCCGAGGCCATCGGGAAAATCAACCTCTTGTCCCTGGATATCCAGTCACGAATCACGCAGTGCGAGGAAATGGCGAAAGAGAAACTCGATTTGATGCGGCGTGAGGCGCGTTCCAATGAGGCGTTGATAAAACAGGCCGAGGACGCAACGGGACGGATTAACAAGGAAGCGTCCATGGGACTGGATGAATTGCATAGCCTGACTGCGGAAGGGATCCAGGGCCTGAATACGGCGACAGACAAGGCGCTCCAGGCTTTTTCCGATGCCGCAAAGAATGCCGAGCGCCGGATAATCGAGATCCGCGATACGGCGTTGCAGCGGATTACAGCGCTGGTCACCGGCTTCCTGCCGGAATAGGCGCGGCGTCCCGCCCGGGCATAGTCCGGGGGGGCCACCCGATTGACAAGGGCGGCAATTTCCCCTGACACTATGAGGCGACCGGCAGTCGGGACTGCAACTCATTGGTGACGGGAGGCCGCCTTGGCCATTCATCTGGCGGAAGTGAAGACGGGCTTCGCGGCCCTTGTATCGGGTATCGATCTGAAACAGACGCCGGATGCGGAGGATATCGCCGCCCTGAACGCGGCGATCCTGAAATTCCCCGTGCTGGTATTTCCGGAAGCGAAGATCACGGACCAGGAGCAGGCTGCCTTCGCCAGCCATTTCGGGCCGCTGCAATACGCCACCGGCTATACCCAGGGCCCATCGGACGGGCGGTTGGACCGCGTGATGACCGATTCTTCCAATATCGGCACTGATGACAAGACCTTCCAGCGCGGCGACAGGCGGCGCATGAACCTGCTGGGCAGCCGGCGCTGGCACACCGACGGGTCGTACAAGAAAATCCCCGCCAAGATTTCGTTCCTGTAGGCGCATGTGGTGCCGGAAAAGGGCGGCGAGACCCAGTTCGCCGACATGCAGGCGGCGTATGAGTCGTTTCCGCCGGAGTTGAAGGCACTGATCGACGGACTGGTCGTCCAACACAGCCTGATCCATTCGCGCAAGGCGACGGGGTTCGAGAACCCGATGACCGACCATCCAGACGTGCTGCCGGTGATTCACCAGCGGCTGGTGCGCCGCCATCCAGATACAGGGCGGCGGTCGGTCTATGTGTCGTCGCATGCGTCGCATATCGTCGACTGGCCGCTGCCCGAAGGGCTCGACCTGCTGTACGAGCTGACGGATCGCGCGACGAAACCCGAATTCGTCTATACGCATAAATGGTCGGTCGGCGACGTGGTGATGTGGGACAACCGGGTGACGATGCACCGGGTGCTGCGCCACTACCCGGAAGATGCGCCGCGCGACCTGCGCCGTACCTCGGTCGAGGATATCGCCCCGACGCTGGAACAGGTGGCGTAACCGCGCGAGGAGGCGCTGGCTCCGTTTGCGTATTGCGACGCGTCCATTTAAGGCGCAGCGTATCCGTTGCCGCGATGCCCGGCGCCTCATGACAGTGACGACCGACGTAGTCAGGAACTCCAGGAACTCCAGGACATGAAGACCGGTACCGAATTCAGCCCGCGCGAACGCGAGCGGCTAGTCGAAGCGGCCGCCGCCCTGCGGGAAGCGGAGCGGCCAGTTCGCATGTTGCGCAGCGTCGCATGGCCCGAAGGGGCCTATGACGCCTTCATGAAGGCGAAGGCGCGAGCCTTGCCGGACGTGACGTATACGCCGATTGATCCGGCGCCGACCCATGAACGCACCGCCGCGGCGCGCCGCCTGATCGCCGGTTCCTCGCCGGTGCATCACTGGCTGTCCCGCGTCGCCACCGTGATCGATACCGGCGCGAACATGGTCGGCGCCGTCGGAACCAGGGCGTTCCACGACTTGTCGGCATCGCTATACGGTGCGCCGACAAAAACACTGACGGATAACATGACGCGGCCGATAGATCTTGCGCGTGCGCTCGACGACGTCCTTGCAGGCTTCAGTCACGAAGACCTGCATCTGAACGAAGCGCCGGTCACCTATACCGCCGAAGAACTGGTCGAACAGATCCGGCCTGACGTCACGGCGCATTTCGGCGCGGCGGCGCCGCGCCTTGAAATCGTCTATCATCTCTCGGCGAAGGCCATTGCCGGCGGGAAGTATATCCGGTTTCGCCGCGATGCGATTTTCTCCGACCGCGACTGTGCGCAACTGGTTCAGCATGAGGCATTCGTGCATATCGGCACGACGCTGAACGGTCATTTGCAGAAACAAATGCCGCTCCTGGCCGCGGGGCATCCCGGCACGACGCGCACCCAGGAGGGGCTGGCGGTTTTCGCCGAAATCATCAGCGGCGCCATGGATCCGAGCCGCATGCGCCGACTGGCCGACCGCGTTATCGCCATCCAGATGTCGATTGACGGCGCCGACTTCATCGAAGTCTACAATTTCTTTATGGACCGGAGCGGCGATTCACGCCAGTCGTTCGAAAACGCCCGTCGGGTCGTGCGCGGCGGCCTGGTGACGGGCGGCGCGCCGTTTACCAAGGATATCCTGTATCTGGAAGGATTGCTGCGGGTTCACAATTTCCTGCGCGTGGCGGTGCAACTGGACCGGTTGGACTGCATCCGTCTGCTGTTCAGCGGGAAGCTGGATATCGAGGATCTGCCGGCGATCTGCGTCATGGTCCAGGAAGGCATGTGCCAGTTCCCCAAATACCTGCCGCCCTGGGCCCGGGATTTGCGCTTCCTGGTTTCCTATCTTGCCTATTCGTCGTTCTTGAACCAGGTCAACCTGGCGAAGATACGCGAACATTATACGGACGTTCTGCGCCACGCGCCGACAGTACCGACGCCGGACGAGTAGCGCGCGGGCGGCGCCGTATCACGCCCCGGGTGGCGCTATACCATCGCCCGCACGGCGGCGACGTCCGGCTTTGCCGCGCTCATCAGGTAGCCAAAATCCGACCCGATGGTCAGGTAGCGGGCACCCAGTCCGATCAGGTATTGCTGCAGCTTGCGGTCGCCGCGCGCGCCGCCGACGCCCATCGCCTTGCCGTGCCTTTTGCAGGCGGCGGCGACGGTCTCGAAGACCTTGCGCATTTCCGGGTGGTGCATGTCGCCCGGGGCGATGCCCATCACGGTGCTGACATCCAGTGCGCCGATATGCACCATGTCGATTCCGTCCACCGCCGCGATCTCGTCCGCATTGGCCACGCCGGTCGGCGTCTCGACCATGGCGGCCAGCAGGACCTGCTCGTCGAGGATGCGGTTGATTTCCGGCTGCGGCGGTGATTCGAAGGCGAGCGTCGGGATCGTGCCGGGGGCGGAGCGCATGCCGCGTGGCGGGAATTTGCAGTACCGAACGATTTCTTCGGCTTCCGCTGCGTTTTCAATATGCGGCACCATCAGGCCCATGCCGCCGCTGTCCAGATAGCGCGCCATGTCATGCGCATGATGCGAGGCGATACGGGCGATGGGGGTAATCCCGTAGCCCAGCGCCGCGACGCTGACCGCCGAGGCGGATTCGAGCGAGGTCGGTCCATGTTCCATATCGATGAAGATGGCGTCGAAGCCGCAGGTCGCCGCGATCAGCGCAACGTCCAGCGTGCGCATCTGGTTCACCGCCATGCACAACACCAGTTCGTTGCGGGCAAGTTTGTGTTTTGTGGTGTTCTGAAACGAAATAGCGCCCATCGACATGATTCCCTTATTGTATCGTCAGCGGCCAGTTGTATGTCGGCATCGTTTCATTTCCATAACTATTTGGAAACCGGATTTCGGGCAAGATGCGCAGCTTAAGGAATTAACCCATTATCGCTATGCCCGGCCGGCTGGATAGAGGCGCCACATGTTGATCGGTACGGCATTGTTTGCAGGGCTGTTTAACAACCTCGCGATCCTTATCGTGCTTGTCGCCCTGTATGCCTGGTTTCTCGGGAAAACGGGAAATACAGGAAGCGTTCGCCGCATTGCCCTGCTCGGCAGTCTGTCCGGGCTGGTGGCGGTGGCCTGCATGCATGCGGGCACGCTGCTGCCGGACGGCGTGATCATCGACCAGCGCAATGCCGTTATCGTCCTGGGCGGCGCCTTTGGCGGGCCTGCGGTTGCGGTTATTGCCGCATTGTTTGCGGGGGCGTACCGGATCCAGCTTGGCGGCGCCGGCCTGACAGGCGGGCTGGTTGGCTGCGGGCTGGCGGTTTTGGCGGGGACCTTCCTGTATGCCGGGCGCCGCCGCATCGACAGCCTGCCGAAAGCTGCTGCTGCCGCCGCCGCGGCCACGGTTGTCATTCTGCCGGGATTTCTGCTGGTTGGCGATTTCGCGCAGGGTTGGGCGCTGCTGCAGGCCGTGGGGCCGCCCTATGCCGCGGCGATATTTCTGGGCATTTTCCTTGCCGGCTTGCTGCTGGAGGCGAGCGAGCGGCGCCACGGCGCTGAAATCGGCCGGCAGGAAGCCAGTAACCGGTTGCGGGATTTTGCCGAGTCGGGGTCGGACTGGCTGTGGGAAACCGATGCGGGTCATTGCCTGGTGTCCGCGACAGGCACACCTGGCGGCAAGCGTCCCCGCTGGCTCGATTCGGTCCTGGCCGGCGGTGATGGCGCGGTGCAGGACCGCAGTTTTCGGGCAAGGCTGGACCGGCGCGCGCCATTTCGCGATTTCGAGTACAGCTTCACGGGAGAGTCCGGCAACCGGCAGATCGTCCGGGTCAGCGGGATCCCGTTTTTCGGCGCTGATGGCGCGTTTTCGGGGTTTCGCGGGACATCCAGCGATATTACCGAAACCAGGCAGGCGGAGGCGGCGCTGCGGCGCAACGAAAAGCTGTTTGCGGATATCACGTCGTTCTCGTTCGACAGGTTCTGGGAAACCGACAGCAACCATCGCTATGTTTTTGCCTCCGATTCGGAAATGATGCGGTTCAGGGGCGCCAGGCCCGGCAGTGCATTTGTAGGCAAGACGCTGTGGGAACTGACCGGCGCCGATCCGGACCGCGACAGGAATATGGGCCGGTTTCGCGATCTGCTCGACGCGCACCAGCCCTTCAGGTTCTTCCGGATCGATATTCCCTTGCCGGATGGCAGTCTAAGCAATCGGGAAATGAGCGCCGTCCCGTTATTTGACGATGCCGGGGCGTTTCAGGGGTTCCGGGGGTCGACCCGCGACATTTCCGATCAGGTCGCCGCTGTCGCGACCCTTCGGTCCAGCGAGGAAAATTACCGGGCGCTGATCGACGGGTCCGTCCAGGGGGTCTTCATCCATCAGAATTTCAAACCCGTATATGCGAACCAGGCCTGCGTTGAGATCTTCGGGTATTCCGGGATCGACGAGATCATGGCGCTTCCAAGCGTCCTGGCGTTCTGGGCGCCGCATGAAGCGGAACGGATGGACGATTACCGGCGCAGGCGGTTGCTGGGCGAGGATGTACCGGAACGGTTTGAGGTTGAAGGGCGGCGCCGGGATGGCAGCCCGATATGGGTGCTGACGACGGCCAGGGTTATCCGGTGGCATGGTATGGAAACTATCCAGAGCACGGTAATTGACATTACGGATCGCCGGCGCGCGGAGGAAGCATTGCAGCGGAGCAGTGCGCGCATGCGCGCCATCCTTGACGCCACGCCAATGGCAATCGCGGCGCTGGATACGGAAATGCGTGTCACAATGTGGACCCGCACCGCCGAAAGAATGTATGGCTGGACGGAACAGGAAGTTCTGGGCAATGCGCCCCAGAATATCCCCGAAGAGGAGCGAGCCGGCTATCAGGCCATGACCGAACAGGTCCGCCTGACGCGTTCGGTCGCCGTGTACGAAACGAAACGGCGGCACAAGGATGGCCATCAGATTGATTTCAGGCTGTTTATCGCGCCGATCGAGGATGAAAACGGCAATGCGGCGGGTTTCCTGGGTGTTGCCGAAGACATTACCGGTCAGAAGGTCATTGCGGACCAGCTTCGACAGGCACAGAAGATGGAGGCGATCGGGCAACTTACCGGCGGCATCGCGCATGACTTCAACAATCTGCTGGGCGTGATCCTGGGCAATCTGGACTTTGCGCTGGAATCCATCGACGA
>JAQCHR010000227.1 GCA_027619655.1 Pseudomonadota bacterium | reverse complement strand
CAGGCCCGCCATGCCTTCTATATAGCCTTTGCCGGCATCATCGTAGACCCAGACCCCCTTGCCCCGCCGCATGATGGTGGGCCCGGTTTTCCCGTGTTTCACGAGATTGGTATAGGGATGGACGAGCGTCGCGATATCGCGGCTCTCGGGTGAGTTGGGGTGCTGCGCCATGTTGCGTCCTTGGCTCGACTTAAATGTCACTGGAGGGTGAAAATCTACACCCGCCGTCGCATTATGGAAACCGGTCTCTGGTTGCGAATCGACAACGGCCTTTACAAATCCCACCTCGGCACTATCTTCCCCTTATTGCACACTGAAAAACAGTGGTTTCACGAAAAGCACACAGGGGCGCGACCATGAGCAAGGTCCATATCATTCATGAAAACCCGGAATGGCTGCCGCCGCTGGCGACGGCCCTGAACGATGCCGGCGTTCCCTTCGAGGACTGGTATCTGGAAGGCGGGTCGTTTGATTTTTCAGCCGCGCCGCCGGGAGGCGTTTTCTACAATCGCATGAGCGCTTCGTCGCATACGCGCGGGCACGAATTTTCACCCGAATACACGGCCAGCGTCCTGGCCTGGCTCGGCTTCCACGGCCGCCGCGTCATCAATGACGGCCGCGCCCTGGAACTCGAACTTAGCAAGGTGAAGCAGTACGCGGCGCTCGCCGCCTGTGGCGTACGCGTACCCCGGACGGTCGTCGCTGTCGGTCGCGATGCCGTTCGGAAAGCCGCGCATGCCTTCGGCGCCCCCCTGATCCTGAAGCCGAACCGTGGTGGAAAAGGCGCGGGCGTCCAGCTGTTTCAATCGCTTGACGCGCTGGATGGTTATCTGGACAGCGACGCGTACGATATCGGTCGCGACGGCACCGTCCTGATCCAGGAATACATCCAGTCCGCCGATTCCTCGATCATCCGCAACGAATTCGTCAACCGGCAACTGGTCTACGCCGTCCGCGTGGATACGTCCCAGGGATTCGAACTCTGCCCTGCCGATGTCTGCGCCATCGAGGACCTGGCCTGCCCGGTTGGCGAATGCCCGGCGGCAAAATTCCAAATTCTGGAAGGTTTCACCCACCCGAACCATGCGAAGTTCACCGCATTCATGGCCGCCAACGGTATAGAGGTCGCCGGGATTGAAATGATCCTGGATGCGGACGGGACCGCCTGGACCTATGACGTCAATACCAACACCAATTACAATTCGGATGCGGAGGTTGCCGCGGGGATAGCGGGTACGTCGAAATCCGGCATGGGCGCACTGGCCCGTTTCCTGGGGGGCGAGTTGCGCGCGCAGGCCGCCATCCGCTCCGCCGCCGAATAGTCGCCGTCAAGACCCTCGCCGGGATTCAAGGATTAACGGCGGGCGACCCGTTTCAGTTCGGCCGCGGCGCGATCGCGCTGGAGATCGACCGCACTGTTATTGTCGTTGGCGACAGTGATATCCGGTTCGATACCGCCCTCGACGGTCCGGCCCGACGGCGTGTAATAGCGCGCCGTCGTCAGGCGCAGGCCGTCTTGATTGGGGAAGGGAATAATCGTCTGCACCGAGCCCTTGCCGTAGGATTTCTCGCCGACGAGCACTGCCCGGTGGTTATCCCTGAGGGCACCGGCGAGAATTTCCGCCGCAGAGGCCGAACCGCCATTGATCAGGACCGCAATCGGCAGGCCGCCGGTTATGTCTCCCGGCAGCGCGGCATGGCTTTGCTGGAAGGCGCGTCCCCGGGTGGAAACAATCTGTCCCTGCTCCAGCAGGACATCCGAAATAAATACCGCCTGTTCGAACAATCCGCCCGGATTGTTGCGAAGATCGATGACAAAACCGGTCAGCGCGCCGCCCGCCTGCGCGCGGATATCCCGCACCGCCGCCGCAAATTCACCGGACGCACGCGCATTGAAGGTGGAAATCCGGACATAGCCGATATTATTTTCCAGGGTCCAGCGGACCGGATGAATCTGGATGACCGCCCGGGTGATCGCGACGTCGAAGGTTGCGGAACCGCCGCGCTGCACGGTCAGCTTGACCTGCGATCCGACCTCCCCGCGGAGCCGCAGGACCGCGTCATTCAGGGTCAACCCGCGCAGCGCGAAGCCGTCCGCATGGGTAATAAGGTCGCCGGACAGCATCCCTGCTTCGGCCGCCGGCGTGCCATCGATCGGAGAAATGACCTTCAGCAGTTCGTTTTCCAGACCGACCTGCAGGCCGATACCGCCAAACTGCCCGCGGGTCTGCTCCTGAAGCGCCGAATAGGCTTCCTCCCCCAGATACGCGCTGTAGGAATCCAGCGAGGACAGCATGCCGTTGATCGCCGCATCGACCAGTTCTGCATCCGGCACCTTGCCCGGTTCGGGATAGCTTGTCCGCATGCCGTTCGCCGCGGCTTTCAGCAGGGCCGCATCGTCCACCGGATCGACATAAAAGGCCCTGACCTGATCGAAAACCTTGGCGAACAGCGCAAATTCAGACCGCGCCGGCAACGCCACCGAACCGGTTTGCGCGGCAAGCTGGTCGGCCGCCGCCCGCGCTTCGGGCCCCGGAGACCGTTGCGCGATGCCGCAACCGGTCGCCATGACCGCCAGCAGTCCGAAAATCAGCCCGCGGGGAAGTTTATTCAGCATGCACACCAATCTACGTAAGACGGCAGGAAATGTAGTGAAAATATAGCGAAACCATTACCAAGTCACCAACGGCATGATTGCACGCTATTTTTACAGCCAACTGTAACTGGGTAAGTATCCGGCCGTCAGATCATGGCGATAGGCTGCGCCGGACTGCCGGTCGCGCCCTTGAACGGCACGGGCAGCAGGAAGAAGCAGAAGCGCGTGATCCCGTCGCGGACCAGTTCGTCCATGAACAGGTTTTCGATCAGGTAAACCCCGGACTCCGCAAGGCAATGCTGGTGGACCGGCATGATCATTTTCGGATGCCGCGGGTTCGGCAGGACCTCCACCGCCATGCTGTCCGCGGCAATCGCGATCACGTCCCGCTGCGTCAGCCAGCGGGCGGCGCCTTCTTCGATACCCGGTTCACCGGAGCAGTACCGGGCATTGTCGGTGACATAATACCGGCCCCAGCCGCTGTGCAGGCACACCACATCGCCGGCGCGGATTTCAACGCCCGCGGCATCGGCTGTCCGGGCCAGGTCATCGGCGGTAATCGCTCGCCCGGCTTCCAGATGCGGCCCGCCGTCAAGCCCGGAAAGGTCCAGGCACACGCCCTGGGCGATGATCGGCGGGCAGTTCTCGATCCCGAGATCCACCAACCCATGATCGCTGACGGAATCAAACGCATTCCGGCCGCCGTAAAGCTCGTCGCCGATGGAAAAATGCCCCAGCGCATCGATATGCGTGCCGACATGCACATTCATTTCGATGCGTTCCAGATTTGACCCGGCGTCATTTTCCGCGCCGAGATTGCGGCGCATCTTGATCGTATTGCGCCAGGTCGCCGCCGTGCTCAGCACGAATGGCGTCTGGTTCGGCGCCAGGAAGGGCGACGCGGCGCTAATCTGCCGGCCAAGCGAATAGACCTGCCCCGTCGTCACCAGCGACAACGCCGCCAGGCGGCTTTCCGGCGTGATGAGATTGGCGGCGCCGATCCGGTCGTCAGCGCCCCAGCGGGCATGGGTGTGATGCGCAAGCGTCATGGCATTTCCTGATGATCGTTTTGCATAGCCTACACCTGGGGACACGATGCCCGAAACGTCTTTTCGAATGCCGCTTTGGCAGAAAATGCCCGAATAGTGTCATTGCAGCCATGCCCGGGCCATGCGAGGCTCCCTGTCATGAACCAGATCAATACATACGCCCGGATCCCGGCGCAGAAGATCCTCTCCCGCCGGATTGCCATGTTCTGCTTTCCGGATGCGCAGGTTATCGACGTCACGGGGCCATTATCCGTCTTTGCCACGGCATCGCAGATACTGGCGGCCGACGGCGTCGCCCCCGATCTCTATACGACCACGCTGCTGGCGGCGGATATGGCGCCGGTCGCCACGTCTTGCGGCATCAGCATCGTCCCGGACCAGGCATTCGAAGCGGCCGATCTGGCGACTATCGATACGCTCCTGATTGCGGGCGGCACGGGTGTGCAGCAGATTCTGGGCGACCGCAGGCTGATCGACTGGATTGCTGATGCGGCAGGCAGGGTAAGGCGTATCGCGTCGGTCTGTACCGGGGCCTTCCTGCTGGCGGAGGCCGGCGTCCTGGATGGCAGGCGGGTAACGACCCATTGGCGGCATTGCGCGCAACTGGCGCAGCGATACCCCGCCATCGATGTGGAGCCGGATGCGATTCATGTCCGTGACGGCCGTATATACAGTTCCGCCGGCGTCACGGCCGGGATGGATCTGGCGCTGGCGCTGGTCGAGGAGGATTACGACCGCGCCCTCGCCCTGGAAGTCGCGCGCGACAAGGTCATGTATCTGAAGCGGCCCGGCGGACAGTCGCAATTCAGCGCCACGCTGGCGGCGCAAAGCATTGAAGACAGCCCCTTTGGCGCGCTGCAGCGGTGGATTCTGGATAACCTGGGCGCGGAACTCAGCGTCCCGGCGCTGGCGGACCGCGCCGCCATGAGCCCGCGCAACTTTGCGCGCCAGTTCACCCAGCATACGGGGCAGACTCCGGCCAAGTTCGTGGAAACCGCCCGGCTCGATTTCTGCCGCCGCCGGCTGGAGGAATCCCCTGCCCGGCTGGAATCCATCGCCCATGACGCCGGTTTTGGCAATGCGGAACGCCTGCGCAAGTCGTTTCAGCGGCAATTCCGGATTTCGCCGCAGGACTATCGCCGCCGTTTCCGGGCCCCGGCCCTGCAGCAGTCCTGATCCTCACCCAGAAACACCCGTTCAAAAGGAATTCCCAAAATGACCTATACCACCGGCATCCTGATATTCGACAAGCTGGAAGAGCTCGACGCCATCGGCCCCTGGGAAGTCTTCACGATGGCCGCCGAAGTGCGCGGCAGCGGCAAGGTCGTGACCATCTCCCAGCACGGCGGCATGGTGAAATGCGCCAAGGGGCTGCGCATCGAAGCGGACCACAGCTTCGAGACCGCGCCGCCACTGGACATCATCCTCGTTCCCGGCGGCATGGGCACCCGGACCGAAGTCGACAACAAGGCGGTGATCGACTGGATCGCCAAGGTCGCGCCAGGCTGCACCTGGGTCACCAGCGTCTGCACCGGGTCCATGCTGCTGATCGAAGCCGGACCTGCCCGCGGCAAGCGGGTAACGACGCACTGGGCCTTTGTGGAGACGCTGCGGGAACGCGGCGGCGCGGCGGAGGTCGTGGACGACATGCGTTTCGTGCGCGACGGCAATGTCGTCAGTTCCGCCGGGGTCTCGGCCGGAATCGATATGTCCCTCTGGCTCATCGGCCAGACCGACAGCCCCGCCTTCGCCCGGGACGCCCAGAAGCGGATCGAATACGACCCGGCGCCGCCCTATACCGCCGCCGTCTGAGCGGCTGTTGCGCCCGGTTGGCGCAGCGATAAAGGAACCGGCGACACAAACATAGCAATATGCTACAATAAGCCGGGAACATCTGGCGCTGCGCGAGGGTTTCGGGTCATGACGGACGAGGAAACCAATACGGAAGCCGGATCGCCGGCCGGCGGGCAGGGCAATGCCGGTGACTGGGTCATCCCTGTTCCGGCATCGGGACCGCCCGCTTTCGCGGTCCTGCCATGGCCGCTGTTTGTCCGCCTGCGGCACCTCGCCCGCGAGGGTACGGGCCAATCCGGGGCGGACACGGATGACGGCATCAGTATCCACGATTCCGGCGCCATGACATCCCTGCAGGGACTGCTCGACGATGCTCCGTTCAGACATAGTGACGATCCGCTGATGCCGGACAGCGACGAATTCGGCGAAGACGATCCCATCCCGCTGGCGGTGATGGACCGGCTGCTCGACGGGGATCATCCGCTCAAGGTGTTCCGAAGCTATCGGGGCCTTTCGCAAAAGGAACTGGCGGCCCGGACGGGACTGAACGCGACCTACCTGTCACAGATCGAAACCCGCAAACGCGGCGGATCGACCCGCGTGTACCGCCTGCTTGCCGCGGCGCTGAATGTCGATATCGGCGACCTGATCGAATAATCCGGACAGTTAATATGCCGCCGCGCGCCTATACTTTCGCCAGCACGGCCTTGGCCGTCGCCGCCGCGTCACCGGTAAGCTGCAACCGGCGGCGGGACAACTCGAGTATCTTCCATCGAACGATCGGGATATCGGCGATGAACGGCGTATCGATATCCCATAAACTCACTGATCCGATTGCATAGAGATCCGACGGGTTCGCCTTCTTGGCGAAACAGCGCTCCTCGTTGAAGAAATCGCCATCCTGCAATGTTTCCACCACCGCGCCGCCGACCATGCGTTTCAGAATGCCGTCCTTTACCAGGCGCAGCACGCCGGCATACGCCTCGTTCTCGGTTACGGGGCCATCCGGCAGGCGGCGAAGGCGTTGTCCA
>JAQCHR010000226.1 GCA_027619655.1 Pseudomonadota bacterium | reverse complement strand
CTATTTCGGCCGGCTGGTCGGCGCGGGCGATGCGGCCCGCGACAAGCCGGCGCCGGAACCTGTCGGCATGGCGCTGGATGGCAGCGGGATTCCGGCGGGACGTTCTGTCTGGATGATCGGCGATTCCGGCGTCGATATGGAAATTGCCCATGCGACGGGCCTTGTTGCCGTTCTGGTGGGCGCGGACAGGGCATCGATGACGGAATTCGATGCCTGTCCGCCGCATCGTCAGGTTGCCGATTGCCGGTCACTGCTGGCGCTGCTGCGGGACACATAGAGGCGTTTTGTGGCTATTGCGGAATGCCAGGCCGCCGGATTAGCGCTTTACGCCAATGTGAATTGACCTTTGAATACTGCGTCACAAATGCGGTATCGTGTATCCGTGCAAAAAAATGCGCATGGGCCTCGGGGAGGATGGGGCTCAATAATCTCGGAGCCGGTTCAGTCCGGTTTCCGGCAACAACAAAAGAACGGGGCGCAAGATGGCATCGGAAAAATCACAGAACGTTCAGGACGTGTTCTTGAATCATGTCCGGAAGAATAAATTGCCCGTAACCGTGTTTCTTGTGAACGGGGTCAAGTTGCAGGGGATCATTACCTGGTTCGACAATTTCAGCGTATTGCTGCGACGGGATGCCCATTCCCAACTGGTCTACAAGCACGCCATATCAACGGTAATGCCGGCGCAACCGGTACAGCTGTTCGACGGGGTGGGCGAAGACGAGGTGGAATGACTCAGGTTCGGGGCGGAACGCCAATTTGACAGTAGAGCAGCAAGCGCACACAGGCCGTGCGCTGGTTCTGAATCCGCTTCTCCGCGGCGCGCCCGAAAACATTCGGGATTCGGAAGCGCGACTGGCAGAGGCCATATCGCTGGCGCAGGCGATCGACCTTGTTGTCGTGCATGGCGAAACGGTCAATGTCACGAAGCCCCGGCCGGCGACGCTGCTTGGCATGGGCGTGGTGGAACGGATTATCGCCATGAGCGCGGCCGAGGACATCGACATTGTATTCGTCAATGCGACGCTGACGCCCGTCCAGCAGCGCAACCTGGAGCGCGCGCTGGAAACCAAGGTCATCGATCGCACGGGCCTGATCCTGGAGATCTTCGGCGCCCGGGCCCGGACCCATGAAGGCGTTCTGCAGGTCGAACTGGCGGCGCTGACCTACCAGCGATCGCGCCTGGTGCGAAGCTGGACCCATCTGGAACGCCAGCGCGGCGGGTTCGGGTTCATGGGCGGGCCGGGCGAAAGCCAGATCGAAATCGACCGGCGCCTGATCGACCAACGGATCGGCAGACTGAAGCGCGAGCTGGGAAAAGTACGGCGCACCCGTGGCCTGCATCGCGAGGCGCGCAGGCGCGTGCCCTATCCGGTCGTTGCCCTGATCGGCTATACGAATGCCGGAAAATCGACGCTGTTCAACCGGATGACCGGCGCGGAGGTCTTCGCCAAGGACCAGCTGTTCGCGACACTCGACCCGACGATGCGACGGATCGAATTGCCATCCGGCCGCGTGGTGATCCTGTCGGATACGGTCGGTTTCATCTCCGATCTGCCGACGGCGCTGGTCGCGGCCTTCCGGGCGACGCTGGAAGAAGTATACGAGGCCGATATCCTGCTGCATGTCCGAGACATTTTCCACCCCGATACCGAGGCGCAGAAGATGGATGTCGAGTCGGTGCTGGAGGATATGGATGTCAAGGAACTGCCGGTCATGATCGAGGTCCTGAACAAGATCGATCTGCTGGATATCGTGGGACGCAACAGAATAATCGAGCAGGCGGGGCGCAACGAAACGGTGGTGGCGGTCTCTGCGGTGACCGGCGAAGGCTGCGATGTGCTGACCGAAACGATTGAGCGGTGGCTGGCCGAAGGGGCGAATGTCGTGGACCTTTCGCTGCACGGCTCCGATGGTGCGGCAATCGCCTGGCTTTACAGCCATGGCAAGGTTCTCGATCGCCAAGACGGCGACAACGGCGACGTGCGGATTTCAGTCCAGCTCGAAGCAGACGACGAAGCCCGCTTCCGGCAGCGTTTTCCGGCCTGAACCCGGCGGCATTCTGCCGCTGAGGTTGACAGGCGGGGCCTGTAAATCTATAGCGCGGGCATGTGAGTTTTCCGTCGCCGCGTGACCCCATGTGGCGGCACGTTCTGGATCAGGGAGTAGCGAACGATGAGTGTCAGGCCCTTGCAGGATCGCGTGCTGGTACAGCCGCTTGAAGCCGAAACGAAAACAGCCGGCGGGATCATTATTCCGGACACGGCGCAGGAGAAACCGCAGGAAGGCAAAGTGATCGCCGTCGGCCCGGGCAAGCGGAACGAGGACGGCAAGCTCATGCCACCGGATGTCAAGAAAGGCGACCGGGTGCTGTACGGCAAATGGTCCGGTACCGAAGTTCAGATTGACGGGAAACAGATGATGATCATGTCCGAGTCGGATATCATGGGTATTCTTGGCTGAGCACAGCATGAACGTGACTTTCGAATGCGGGGGCTGCGAAGGATTTGCGGCCCCCGTTTTTGTTCCGGACAACCACTTCATGATGTGCGAGGCCAGATGATCCCCGATCCCCAGCGCGTTGCCGATTTTATCCGGGAAACCGCCATGATCGATATCATGCCGCGGTTTCAGACACTTGCGGCGCATGAGGTGATCGAGAAAAAGCCCGGCGATATCGTCACTATCGCCGACCGCGAAGCCGAGGACCGTTTGACGGCGATGCTGTCCGGATTGACGCCGGGAACGCTTGTCGTCGGCGAGGAAGCAACCCATGACGATCCCGATTTGCTGGACCGTCTGGATGACGATGTGCCCATGTGGATCATCGACCCGGTCGATGGAACGGCCAATTTCGCCGCGGGCCGGCCGCTGTTTGCGGTGATGGTTGCCTATATCTACAAGGGTGAAACCGCCGGGGCGTGGATTTACGATCCGGTGCGCGACCTGATGGCTATCGCCGAACATGGCGACGGGGCGGAAATTAACGGCGGGCGGCTGCACCTTGCGCCATTGGATACCGGGCGGAAAATCAGCGGGCGCGTCAATTTCGGCTCGTTCCCGGAGGAGCGACGGCCCGTTCTGCGGCAGCATTTTACCGAAACGTTCGCCCTTGAAAAAAGCA
This sequence comes from Pseudomonadota bacterium, assembly GCA_027619655.1. Lineage (GTDB taxonomy): Bacteria > Pseudomonadota > Alphaproteobacteria > UBA8366 > MarineAlpha4-Bin1. The sequence goes on along the minus strand of JAQCHR010000226.1, from coordinate 3,369 downwards.
TGCGCTGCGCGGGACAGGAATTTCTGGCCCTGCTGGATGGCCAGATGCAGTTTCGGCTCTACAATCAGCTCTGGGCCTGGGATCATGCGCCTGGCGTGCTGCTGCTGCGCGAAGCGGGTGGTCACGCTGGGCTGATCCGCGGTGCGCCCTATCGGCCGACGACACGGGTGCAGGCGCTGTTATGCGCGCACGATGAACTGAGCTGGCATCGATTGCGCCGGGAAATGCAGATTGATTGAACCGGCGGTTGCAGCCCGCTAGATTGCGGGCACATCAATCAATCACAGAAAATTTTGAACAGGAGCACTTAAAATGGCAAAAGTCGCTTTTCTCGGCCTTGGCGTCATGGGTTACCCGATGGCGGGGCATCTGGCGGCAGGCGGACATGACCTGACCGTCTATAACCGTTCGGCTGCGAAAGCGGCGAAGTGGACGAAGCAGCACAAGGGCAAGTCGGCCAAGACCCCGCGCGAGGCTGCCAAGGGCGCCGAGTTCGTATTCTGCTGCGTCGGCAATGACAATGACCTGCGCAGCGTCGTGCTGGGCAAGGACGGCGCCTTCGCCGGCATGGCCAAGGGCACGGTGTTTGTCGATAACACGACCGCCTCCGCCGATGTCGCCCGCGAACTGGCGGCGGAAGCGAAGAAGCTCGGCATTGGGTTCATCGATGCGCCGGTTTCCGGCGGCCAGGCCGGTGCGGAAAACGGCAAGCTGACCGTGATGTGCGGCGGTGTGGCGAAGGATTTCAAGCGCGTCGAACCGGTGATCGACTGTTATGCGCAGGCCTGCGTCCTGCTCGGCAAGACCGGCAGCGGCCAGCTGACCAAGATGGTGAACCAGCTTTGCATCGCCGGCCTCGTCCAGGGACTGTCCGAAGGCGTCAATTTCGGCATGAAGGCCGGACTGGACATGGAGAAGGTGCTGCAGGTCATCGGCAAGGGCGCGGCGCAGTCCTGGCAGATGGACAATCGCGGCAAGACCATGGTCAAGGGCGAATTCGAATTCGGCTTTGCCGTTGACTGGATGCGCAAGGATCTGAAAATCTGCCTGGAAGAAGCCAACCGGAACGGCGCACGGTTGCCCGTGGCGGCGCTGGTCGATCAGTTCTACTCACTGGTGCAGCAGCGCGGCGGCGGACGCTGGGATACCTCGGCGCTGATCCAGCCGCTGATGAAAGACTGACCGCAAACCGGACCCAAAAGGGAGCCTGTGATGATCGAAACGGAAGAACAGCTTCGCGCCATATACGGGCACCCCAAGGGCCGGTCAGTGGAAAAGGAAATGCCGCGTCTCGACCGGCACTGCCGCCGCTTCCTGGAACTGTCACCCTTCCTGCTGCTGTCCACATCGGATGGCAGCCGGCTCGACGTGTCGCCCAAGGGTGATGCGCCGGGCTTTGTGAAGGTGCTGGACGATGAAACCCTACTGATCCCCGACCGGCCGGGTAACAAACGGATCGACGGACTGCGCAATATCGTCCGCAACCCGCGCGTCGGCATCATTTTCCTGATCCCGAACGTGAATGAAACGCTGCGGGTCAACGGGCCGGCGACGATCCATGATGACCCGGACCTGCTGGCCCTCTGCGCCCATGAAGGCCGCAATCCGATTACCGTGCTGAAGGTGAAGACGGAGGAAGTCTTCCTGCATTGCGCCAAATCGCTGATGCGCTCCGCACTCTGGGGTTATGAATCCTGGCCGGATCGCGACGAACTGCCGACGATGGGCGAAATGCTGCGCGACCAGACCGGCAGCCAGGATCCGGTGGAACCCCAGGCCGAGATGGTCAAACGCTACGCGACGGAACTGTATTAAAGCCCGTTTATCTTCGCCTTCCGCCAGCGTTCTTCCATCGCTTCAAGGTCGGCATCGGCGATGTCGATTCCATCAGCGGCCAGTCCCTGCTCCACCGCGTGGAAGCGGCGTTCGAATTTGGCATTGGCGTGGCGCAGCGCATCCTCCGGGTCGATATCCAGATGTCGCGCGACATTGACCACGCTGAACAGCACGTCGCCGATTTCATCCTTCAACCGTACTCGATCGGGGGCAGGGGCTGCGGCCTCCACCTTCAGTTCGGCGATTTCCTCGTCCAGCTTATCCACCGCCCCGGCAATATCCGGCCACTCAAAGCCGACCCGCGCGGCCCGCTTGCCCAGTTTCTCGCTGCGCATCAGCGCGGGCAGGGCGCCGGGAATTCCGTCCAGCACGCTGGGATTGCGGCCATCCCTTGCAGCCTTTGCCGCGCGTTCGGCTGCCTTCTGCGATTCCCAACCCGCCCGCTGCGCCTTCTCGTCATCGAAGCTGGCATCGCCGAAGACATGCGGGTGGCGGCGGACCATTTTGTCGGCGATGGATTTGGCGACGGCGTTGAAGTCGAAGGCGCGCTGTTCCTCCGCCATGCGGGCATGGAAGACGACCTGCAGCAGCAGATCCCCTAACTCCTCGCGCAGCGCCGCAATATCGCCCTGTTCGATGGCGTCCGCGACCTCATAAGCTTCCTCGATGGTGTAGGGCGCGATGCTGGCGAAATCCTGCTGCACATCCCATGGGCAGCCGTTTTCGGGATCACGCAGCCGTGCCATGATGTCGAGCAGCCGGGTCAGTTGGGCGGTCATAAGCGTGTCCTGTGTTCGGGGAACGGGCAGGAGCAGGGTATCACAGGAAGGCGTTCGGCTTCGACAGTCAACGCAACCGGAAACGCTCGAAGATCATCCTATTGAATATAGTGTCTCTTTATTTAGGTATCAGGAGAGGCGCCGTATCGGCCGCATCATAGGCGACGCAGGTCGCAGGATTGACGTGAATGCAGGCTGCTGGGACATTTTACGGCCAGCGTGTGTATTGTTTCGCGACACCAAGATAATTTTGAAAGGTTTGGGGGTATTTATGGCCGATATCAAACAGTTCGGGCTGGACGTGGGAATCTACGGGCCGCTGGCGCATCCGGATACGGTGCTGAGCCTGGCGCTGTTCGCCGAAAAAGCCGGGTTCGGATCGATCTGGCTGGCGGATCACATCGCGTTCCCGACGCGGTTTGCCGCGCGATATCCGTTCAGCGCCACGGGGGATTTTCCGGCGCCGACCGACGATCCGCTGCTGGAACCCATCGCGGCGATGGGGGTGCTGGCCGGCGCGACTTCGCGCATCCGCATCGGCACCGCTGTCCTGATCATTCCGTACCGCAATCCTATCGTGACTGCGCGACAATTGATCACCATCGACCAGTTTTCCGGCGGCCGGGTCATCCTGGGCGCCGGAGTCGGCTGGCTGAAGGAGGAATTCGAGGCGCTGCTCACCGCCGATTTCGCCCTCCGCGGCAAAGTAACGGATGAGTATCTCGACATCTTCAAGGCCATGGCGGCGGGCGGG
>JAQCHR010000225.1 GCA_027619655.1 Pseudomonadota bacterium | reverse complement strand
GTCAGCGCGTTCAGCGCATGGGGCCGGTTCAGGGTGATGACGGCGATGCCGTCGCGATTGTCGAAGATGACTTCGTCGGTGGTCTGGTTCATTCCTGCAGCAACTTCCTGGCTATGATGACACGCATGATTTCGTTGGTTCCCTCAAGGATCTGGTGGACCCGCAGGTCGCGCACATGGCGTTCGACCGGGTAATCCCGCAGATAACCGTAGCCGCCATGGATCTGCAGCGCCTCGTTGCAGATGGCGAAGCCCGCATCGGTGGCGAAGCGCTTGGCCATGGCGCAGTATTGCGTCGCGTCCGGGTCGCCCGCATCCAGCGCCGATGCCGCCTTGCGGATCATCAGCCGGGCGGCTTCCAGCTCGGTCGCCATGTCGGCCAGCTTGAACTGCAGCGCCTGGAAATCCGCCAGCGGCTTGCCAAATTGCCTGCGTGACTTCAGATGTGCGCGCGCCAGTTCCAGGCAGACCCCCGCCCCGCCCAGCGAGCAGGCGCCGATATTCAGCCGCCCGCCATCCAGCCCCTGCATGGCGATACGGAACCCCTCGCCTTCGTCGCCGATACGGTTGGCGACCGGCACGCGGCAATCCTCGAAGATCACGGCGGCGGTGGGCTGGCTGTTCCAGCCCATCTTGCGTTCCTGCGCCCCGAAGCAGAGCCCGGGCGAGTCCTTTTCCACCGCGACACAGGAAATCCCCTTCGGCCCGGCTTCGCCGGTGCGCACCATGCAGAGATAAAGGTCGGACGCCCCGCTGCCGGAGATAAAAGCCTTGGCGCCGTTGATGACGTAATGGTCGCCGTCGCGCACGGCCCTGGTCTGCAGCGAGGCGGCATCCGAACCTGCGCCCGGTTCGGTCAAACAGTAGCTGGCGAACAATTCCATCTTCGTCAGCCGGGGCAGGAATTTCGCGCGCTGGGCGTCATTGCCGAAACGATCGATCATCCAGCTCGCCATGTTGTGGATCGACAGATAGGCCGCGGTGGAGACGCAGCCGCCGGACAGCGCCTCGAACACCACTGCCGAATCGAGCCGCGACAGGCCGGAGCCGCCATGTTCCTCACCCACGTAAATGCCCGCGAGCCCCAGCGCCGCCGCCCGCCGCAGCGCGTCCTTCGGGAAAATCCGTTGCTCGTCCCATTCGGCCGCATGCGGCGCCAGCTCGGCGGCGGCGAAATTCCGCGCCATGTCCTGCACGGCGCGCTGGTCTTCGTCGAGGTCGCGGTCGGCGAGCGTCATGATGTTCCTTCCCCCGGGCATGAGGCGATTTGAACCGGCGTTGCGGCATTGTAACCCCAACCCCCGCCCCGTAATATCGCCGCCGGAGGAGTATGACCATGCCTGATTTGCCCGACGCCCGGTTTCCGGTCACACGGATGCGCCGCAACCGCCGCGAGGACGCGGTCCGCCGGCTTGTCGCCGAAAACCGGCTGAGCCCGGATGACTTCATCTGGCCGCTCTTCGTCATCGACGGCGATAAACAGAAAGTGCCGGTCGATTCCATGCCGGGCGTGTTCCGCTATTCACCGGACATGATCTCCGAAGCGGTGCAGGAAGCCGCCGACGAGGGCATTCCGGCCATCGCGCTGTTCCCGTTCACCGACCCGGCGAAAAAGACCGAGGACGGGCGCGAGGCCTGCAACCCCGACAACCTCGTCTGCCAGGCGACCCGGGCGGTCAAGGCAGCCCTGCCGGAGATCATGGTGGTCTGCGACGCAGCGCTAGACCCCTACACCACCCATGGCCATGACGGGGTGATGAACGGCGACGAAATCCTCAACGACGCAACGCTGGAAATCCTGATCCGGCAATCCGTCGTGCAGGCCGAGGCCGGCTGCGACACCATCGCGCCGTCCGACATGATGGACGGCCGGGTCGGCGCAATCCGCCAGGGGCTGGACGAGGCCGGGCTGGGACACACGCGGATCATGGCCTATTCGGCGAAATACGCCTCCGGCTTCTACGGCCCCTTCCGCGACGCGGTGGGTTCGAAACTGGCGCTGATCGGCGACAAGCGCACCTACCAGATGGACCCGGCCAACAGCGACGAGGCGCTGCGCGAGGTCCGCATGGACATCCGGGAAGGCGCGGACATGGTCATGGTGAAACCGGGCATGCCCTATCTGGATATCCTGCGCCGGGTGAAGGAAACCTTCGCCATGCCGACCTTCGTCTACCAGGTCAGCGGCGAATACGCGATGCTGCGCGGTACGGTGGACCGGGGCTGGCTGGACGAAAAGGTGATCCTGGAATCGCTGCTGGGTTTCAAGCGCGCGGGCGCGGACGGTATCCTGACCTATTTCGCGCTGGAGGCGGCGAAGGCGCTCAACGCCCGGCGCTGACGGGACATCCCATGACAGTCACGATGGACGATATCCGCGAGGCCGCGGCGGTGCTGGACGGCGAGGTCATCCGAACGCCGACGGTCCATTCCCCCTCCCTCTCTGTGCTGACGGGCGCCGAGGTCTTCCTCAAGCTGGAGACGCTGCAGCGAACCGGGTCGTTCAAGGACCGGGGATCGCTGGTCAAGCTGAAAAGCCTGGACGCCGAGCAGTCGTCCCATGGCGTCATCGCGATTTCCGCCGGCAACCACGCGCAGGGCGTCGCCTATCACGCGCAGCGGCTGGGCATCCCCGCCACCATCGTGATGCCCGAAGGCACGCCCTTCACGAAAATCCGCCGCACAAGGGAATTCGGCGCGGAAGTGATCCTGCACGGGGACAGCGTCAATACGGCGGAGCCCTTCGCCAATGGTTTGGCCGCCGAGCGGCGCCTGACCATCGTCCACCCCTATAACGTCCCGAAAATCATCGCCGGCCAGGGCACCATCGGGCTGGAAATCCTGGTGGATGTCCCGGACCTGGACACGATCATCGTACCGGTCGGCGGCGGCGGAATCATTTCCGGGATCGCGATCGCCGCGAAACACCTTAATCCTGCCGTCGAGATCGTCGGCGTCGAAGCCGAACTCTACCCGTCCATGTATAACAAACTGCACGGGCTGGAGCCGCCCGTTGGCGGGGCCAGCCTTGCCGACGGTATTTCCATCAAGTCGCCCGGCGCCCTGACCCTTGCCATCGTCCGGGAACTGGCGGCGGATCTCCTGATCGTCAGCGAGGCGGAAATCGAAACCGCCGTGCAGACGATGCTGACGACCGGGCGAAGCGTCGCCGAAGGGGCCGGCGCCACGCCGCTGGCCGCGCTCTGCGCCAATCCGGACCGGTTCGCCGGGAAACAGGTCTGCCTGGTGGTCACCGGCGCCAATATCGATGCCCGGCTGCTGGCATCCGCCCTGATGCGCGGGCTGGCCCGGGCCGGCCATATGGCGCGGCTGCGAATATCGCTCACGGACCAGACGGGAAACCTGGCGAAGGTAACCGGTGAAATCGCCCGCGCCGGCGGCAATATCGTGGAAATTTTCCACCAGCGCATGTTCTACGATGTTCCGCTCAAGCTGGCCGAAGTGGACGCCGTCGTCGAAACCCGGGACGATTCCCATGCGCAGGAAATCATATCCAGACTGGAAGCCGCCGGTTTTCCGACCCGGCGGTTACTGGATACCAACCGCCAGGGCTGAACCGGCCCCGCGCGCACCGAAACCACACGAAAACGGCTAAAAGGGAACTGAATGTTAACCAATTGGCGTATACTTTTCAGCCTGTGTTAACCATAACAGAGTAATCGGGCTGTATTTTTGCGGATCGGGGCGTAAATGACTGTCATTGTAGGTTTTTAATCGTCGTTACCGCCTGTGTGTTAGGCGGTTACGCTGGCGCAGGCGGGCATCTAAACATCCTGTGGCAACCGTTGGAATTCGTCATTATCGGCGGGGCCGGCGTCGGCGCCCTGGTGATTTCCAATCCGGGTCATGTTCTGAAAGGCGTTGCCTCCGGCTATGGCAAGCTGTTCAAGGGCCCCAAGTACAAGAAGGAACACTACCTGGAACTGATGACCATGCAGTATCAGGTGTTCCGCATGGCGCGGACCAAGGGCATGCTGGCGCTGGAGCAACATGTTGAAAACCCCCATGACAGCACGGTCTTCCAGGCCTTTCCGAACTTCCATGGCGACCATCACGCCGTCAATTTTCTGTGCGATTACCTGCGGCTGATGACGCTGGGCACCGACAATCCGCATGAAGTCGCCGACCTGATCGATGCGGAACTGGACCTGCACCATCACGAGGCGGAACACGTTTCCCACGCGATGAACGCGATGGCGGAAAGCTTTCCGGGGCTGGGCATCGTTGCCGCCGTGCTGGGCGTCATTCATACCATGGGTTCGATCACGGAACCGCCGGAAGTGCTCGGTCACCTGATCGGCGCGGCGCTGGTCGGCACTTTCGCCGGCATTCTGCTGTGCTACGGTTTCTTCGGACCCATGGCGGCGGCGATGAAGGGGATCAGCGAGGACGAGCACGTGTATTTTACCTGCATGAAGGCGGGGCTGATCGCGCATCTGCAAGGCTACGCCCCGGCCGTGAGCGTTGAATTCGCCCGAAAGGTACTGTTGTCGCACCAGCGGCCGAGTTTTGCCGAAGTCGAAGAAGCCTGCGGCGAACTGCCGCCGGTATAGTCCGGAACCGCGACCTGATCGAAACAGCCGATGGCCGACGAAAAAGCACTCGAACCGCTCTTTCTCAAGAAGAAGCTGAAGTCAAACCATGCCCCGCATGGTGGCGCCTGGAAGGTTGCCTATGCCGATTTCGTAACCGCGATGTTGGCGTTTTTCCTGTTGCTGTGGTTGCTCAGCGCGGCGACGGACCAGCAACGGCAAGGCATCTCTGATTATTTCGAGCCCGAGACGATCATGTCCGGCAAGAAATCCGGGTCGAGCGGCATGTTCGGCGGGCTGGCGATCGATGCCGTCGGCACATTGCGCTCCGCGGGCTCGCCGCCCAGCGTATCGATTCCGCTTCCCGCAGCCGGCGGCCCCAAGAAGCGGCAGGGCCAGGGCGAAGCCGTTCTGGTGTCAGAAGACCCCAATCCCGAAAGCGTCAATTTCGAGGCCCGCAAACGCGAGGAAGAGGAATTCAACAAGGCGCAGGCGGATCTGCGGCTCGCCGTTGAACAAAGCGACGAGGTCAAGGCGTTTCAGGACAGCCTGCTGCTCGACAAAACCCCCGAGGGACTTCGCATCCAGTTGATCGACCAGGAACGGGTGGCGATGTTCGAGGCCGGCAGCGACAAATTCACACCCTATTTTGAGGCCCTGCTGGAAGTCGTGACCCGGATTGTCCGGCGCTTTCCCAATCCGGTGGAAATCAGCGGCCATACCGATGCGGAAACAACCACCGCCGACGCGGCCTATACCAGTTGGGAACTGTCGGGCGACCGGGCAAACGCGGCGCGCCGGATCATGGTCAGCGCCGGTATGAACCCGGACCGTATCGCCAGCGTCGTTGGCCGCGCCGATTCCGACCCGCTGTTCCCCGCCGACCCGACCTCGCCGCGCAACCGGCGCATCAGTATCCTGCTGTTGCATCTGCAGCCCCCGGCAAAGGAGGGCTGAGATGGCGGATGAGGCATCTGGTGGCGACGGTCCAAAGCAAGAAATAATCTTCAAAAAGATAAAGGGACCCGGTCCCGCCCCCCATGGTGGCGCATGGAAGGTCGCCTATGCAGATTTCGTGACGGCGATGATGGCATTTTTCCTGCTGCTATGGCTGTTGAGCTCCGCCTCGGAACCGCAATTACAAAGCATTTCGAATTACTTCAAACCGATTGGCTCCCGTACCGGGTCTATCGGCAGCGAAGGCCTGTTCGGCGGCGTTTCCGGCAATGAGGCCGGGCCGATCCCGCAGCATCTGCAGGCGCCCCAGGTGGCGGTAACCTCGGACGCCACGGTCGGGTCCGAACAGGTTGAGGAAGCCGCCCAGATTCAGAACCTGCAGGAAGACCTCCCCAACGTCACCAACGTCAAGCGGGAGAATGAATCGAAGCAGTTCAAGGCCGCCGAAGCGGCCATCCAGCAGGCGCTGGACGAGGTTCCGGAACTGCGCGAACTGCATGAAGGGGTCAAGGTCGAGATCACGGATAAGGGACTGCAGATCCAACTGATCGACCAGGAACGGGTGTCCATGTTCAAGGCGGGCGGCGCGGAACTGAACGACCACACCAAACAACTGCTGCTGCTGATCGCCAGCGTGGTCGAACGGCTGCCCAACAAGATTTCGGTGTCCGGCCATACGGATTCCACGCCGTTCCGCTCCCCGTCGGGTCTGACCAACTGGGATCTGTCCATCGACCGGGCCAATGCGGGACGCCGGGAGTTGCAGAAGAACGGCATTCCCATCGGGCGGTTCCAGAAAGTGACCGGGCTGGCGGACAAGGATCCCCTGTTTCCCGATGACCCCGCGTCGCCGGGCAACCGCCGCCTGGTCATCACCCTGGTGCGAGACCCCGACGACCCGAAGATCAAGCTGCCGGAACCGCCGCGCATCTTCGGCGTCCAGTAACCCCTTGTCGCCGGCGACGCCAGGGCCAATCTAAAGGAATGAGACAGGGA
>JAQCHR010000224.1 GCA_027619655.1 Pseudomonadota bacterium | reverse complement strand
CGCCTCCAGGCACAGCACGCGGAACTCACCGCTGGCGCTCAGCCGGTTGGCCACCACCGCGCCGGCCGACCCTGCGCCGACGACGATGTAATCGTATGTACTGGTGTCCATGGCTGATCCGTCTCCCCTAACGCGCCCCGCTGGCGATGAAAAGGATAGGTCCGGGGAATAGCCAAGTCAAAATGCGGGTCGGTCCGGCGCGGTTGTTTTGACCCGCCCCCGCCTTGTGCCTAATCTCGAACGGAACCGCCGCGCCCAATACGGTCCGGCACAGGAACAGCGGGGAAATTCCATGCGCGTCATTCTGCTGGGCACCGGAACACCGGTCCCCTCCCTCCGCCGGATGAGTTCCGGCTATCTTGTCGACCTTGCGGAGGACGGGGTGATCCTGCTCGACCACGGGCCCGGGGCCTATCACCGGATGCTCGAAGCCGGTTACGCGCCGACGCAGGTGACCGACGCCTTCTTCAGCCACCTGCATTTCGACCATTGCCTGGACTACCAGCGCCTCGTCCTGACCCGATGGGACCAGTCCGCCGGTGACACGCCGGAACTCAACGTCTACGGGCCCCCGCCGATCGGCCGGATGACGGAACTGTGCTTCGGACCGGACGGCATCTGGGACCCCGACCTTACGGCACGCACGCAGCACCCGCTCAGCCTGCAGGTCTACGCCGCGCGTGGCGGCATACCGCCCCGGCCACGCCCCGCGCCGGTGGTCACCGAACTCGCCAACAACCAGTCGGTCGAGGGCCGCGGCTGGAATGCTACCGTGCGCAGCGTCCGGCATGCACAGCCCTACCTGGCGTGCTACGGCATCCGGCTTGAAACGCCGAGGGGTACGGTCGCCTATACGGGGGACACCGGCCCCTGCAAGGCGGTCGAGCGGCTGGCGGACGGCGCCGATATCCTGCTCGGCATGTGCAGCTATGAAGACGGCCACAGCCTGGGACCGGAATATGCGGAAACCTGCATGAGTCATCTCGACCTGGCCCGGCTGGGACAGACGGCGGGCGTGGGCGCGCTGGTCGTCAGCCACATTCATGCCAAACTCGATACGCCTGGAACCCGTGAACGCCTGATCCACGAAATGAGCGCGATCTATGACGGCAAGCTGTATTTCGGTGAAGACCTGATGGAAATCCCGCTCCGATGAAATCGCTGCCGCCCTGCGTCGCCCCCTACCACCGGACCCCGGATTTTACCGAAGCCGGCATTCCCCGCACGCTGCAGGACGACCATGCCACCAAAACCGGGGTCTGGGGCCGCATCGTCGTGGACAGCGGCATGCTGCTGCTGACCTTCGCCGGAACCGGGGAAGCGATCACCCTGCGGGCCGGCGATACCGGCATCATCGCCCCGGAAGAGCGGCATCGGGTCCGGGCCGAGGGAAGCGTCGTCTTCCACGTCGAATTCTGCCGCTGAGTTATTCAGCCCGCCGCATTTGCGCCCGCCGCAATCGCCTGCCTAAACTCGCTGGCATCGAACAAACAGGGGAAACGAAGCCATGGCGAAGCGGCCCAACATCATCCTCATCACCTCGGACCAGCATCGCGGCGACTGTTTCGGCTTCGAGGGCCGGGCGGTCAAGACGCCGCATCTGGACCTGATGGCGCAGGCGGGCACGCGGTTCTCATCCTGCATCACGCCGTCGGTCTTCTGCCAGCCGGCGCGCGCCTCGATCCTCACCGGGATGCTGCCCTATACCCATGGCGTCGCCGATAACGGCATCAATCTCGACCCGGCGACCGGCGAGGCCGGGTTTGCCGGCAGCCTCGCCCGCGCCGGCTACGACACCGGGTTCTTCGGCAAGGCGCATTTTTCCACCCGCGCCACCTACCAGCCAACCGATACGCCGGAATGCAAGACCGGCTCGCGATCCTATCCCGAGGACTGGAACGGCCCCTATATGGGCTTCGGCCATGTGGAGCTGATCGTGCACGGGCATCTCAGCAAGGCGCGGGCCAATCCGATGCCGCCGGAAGGCCAGCATTACGAACGCTATCTCTCCAGCCGCCTGCCGGATGGCGGCGCCTACGATATGTGGGCGCGGGAGCTGCCGCCGGTCACCGGCGCGGCGCAGACCTGGCATTCCGGCCTGCCGGTCAAATGGCACAGCAGCACCTGGATCGGCGACCGGACCATCGACTGGCTGCGCAACCGGAAGGCGGACACGCCGTTCTGCGCCTGGGTCTCCTTCCCCGACCCGCACCACGCCTTCGACTGCCCTGAGCCCTGGAGCCGCCTGCACGCGCCGGAAGCGGTCGACCTGCCCGATCACCGGACGATGGACCTCGACCGCCGGCCCTGGTGGCACCGCGCGTCGCTGGAAGGCGAACCGATCGTCGATGACCCCGAAATCCGCCAGTACCGGATGAAGGGCCAGCGCGTATCGCCGCAAACCGATGTGCAACTGCGCGACATGACCGCGAATTACTACGGCATGATCTCGCTGATCGACCATACGGTCGGCCGGATCATGGAAACGCTGGCGGAAACCGGCCAGGCAGAGAACACCATCGTCATCTTCACCTCGGATCACGGCGACATGCTGGGCGATCACGGGCTCTACCTGAAGGGCCCGACATTCTACGAAGGCGTGCTGCGCGTCGGCATGATCGTGCAGGGCCCCGGCATCCCCGCCGGGAAAATCATCGCCGACCCGGTTTCGACGCTGGATCTCGCGCCGACCTTCCACGACCTCGCCGGCCTTGCCGTGCCGCCCCGCCTGCAGGGAACGAGCCTCGCCCCGCTGATCCATGGCGCGTCCGGCGCGGCGCGCGACGCCGCCTACAGCGAATGGTTCGTGCACAAGTCGCGCTTCGGCTTTGATATGGATTTGCGGCTGGTGCGCACCGCGACCCATAAATGCACTTTCGAAATGCTGTCCGGCGCGGGGGAGCTCTATGACCTGGTCAACGACCCGACGGAGATGGACAACCTGTTCGACGACCCCGCCGGGAAATCGGCCCGCAAGGACCTGACCGAACTGCTGCAGGCGCGGCCCGGCAAGATCCTCGACTCCTTCCCGCCGCAGATCGGTATGGCGTAACCGAACCCGCCCAGATTCAGCCGGGCCCGGCCAGTTTCCGGTGGCTGGCCCGGCGCTCGTCCAGGGCTGCGCTGGCGATGCCGTAGATCGCGCCGCAGAAGACGAAGGCGACCAGTTCGACCGGCAGGGTGAACACCGTGTTCAGGGCCAGCTGCGCCCCGGTCCAGCCGATGCGCGGCGCATCCAGCCCCAGCGAGTCCAGCGTCATGACGGGCCAGATCCCGTCCTGCAGCCAGGCGACGGTGCGCAGGCCTAGGGGAAAGAAGGTCGAAATCACGGCGATTTTCGCGATGGACGCCACGGCGCCCGCCGCCGCCGCGCCGGTTTCATCCGCCGCCAGCCTTTCCACCGGCGCCCGGAACAGATTTGTCAGTTGTGTCAGTCTCATGTCGGTACCCTGAGGGTTGGTCGAAGTCTCGAAACGAAATCAGGTGTTTCCTGTCCGCAGCCATGAAAACAAGTAAACACCCATATAAGGTACAATAATACCCTGCTTCCATCTGTCAATTTTTGGTTGTTTACTTATTTTATACTTAAAAAATCGACAATAACGGATCAAATACCGGTGAATTTTATTGGTAATTTTAGGCTTCCGGAATAACCTCGATAACCGACTTCCCCCGCGCATGACCTTCCGCCAGATGGCGGATCGCCGCCGCCGCCTCGGACAGCGGCCAGATCCGGTCGATCACTGGCCTGAGGCGCCCCGCCTCGATCAGCCCGGTCAGGAACAGCAGGTCTTCCCGGCGTTCCGCCGCGATGAAACTCTTCAGGTTCTGGGGGATGAAGGATGACAGGATCATCGCGCCGATCTGCCGGTGGGTGCCGCCGATCCAGCGGTCGCCGCCTTCCCCGCCGACGATGACCAGCGTGCCCTCCGGCGCCAAGGCGCGGCGCAGCTGCGCGACCGGGCGGTTGCTGGCGATATCGAAGATCACGTCGTAGCGCGCGTTGCCCTGCGTGAAATCCTCCCGCGTATAGTCGATCGCGTGGTCGGCGCCGAGGTCGCGGACCATCTCCTGTTTCGCCGGGCCGCAGACGCCGGTCACGTCCGCGCCGAATATCTTTGCCAGTTGCACCGCAAAATGTCCGACGCCGCCCGACGCACCGGTGATCAGCACGGACTGTCCCGCCCGCAGCCGCGCATGGTCGCGCAGCCCCTGCAGCGCGGTGCTGGCGGAAACCGGGATCGCCGCCGCCTGCGCGAAGGTGAGCCCCGGCGGCAATGGCGCGATCCGGTCCGCCCTTGCGGCCGAATATTCGGCGAAGCTCCCGGTCGTGCAGGTCCCGAATACCGGATCGCCAACCATGAAATCGCCGACCTCGGGGCCGATCGCCTCGACCACCCCGGCGACATCCATGCCTGGCACCGGAATCTTCGGACGGGTCAGGCCGAAACCCAACCGAACCAGATACGGAAGGCCGGTCATCAGATGCCAGACGCCCTGGTCCACCCCGGCGGCGTGGACGCGGATCAGCACCTCGTCCGGCTTAGGATCGGGCCGGGGAATATCGCGGAGCTCAAGGACATCGGCCGAGCCGTATCGGTCCTGGGTAATGGCTTTCATGGCGCATCCCTTTCGGGCGGCTGGCTGCTGGCGGTCATGCGCCGGGTCTAACCCGGCAGTGGGCCGAGGGCAACGGGCGCACGCCATGTTTTCGTTGCTTTTTCTTCTAAATTATGCTATTATTCCTTTTTTAGATAATTTATCGGAGCAGGATATGGACGCCAACACCGCGCCGGAAACACGCGAGGAACGGTTCTGCCGCGCCTATGTGCGGCTGCCCCTGGCCCTCAAGGCCGCCCTCTTCGCCGGTTACGATTCTTCGGAGGCAGAGGAAGCGGCGCACCGGCTGCTGACCCGCGAGGATATCCAGGACCGGATCGCCCTGCTGCGCCATGAGCGGGCCTGGCGGCAGTGCCATGATATGGATGCGATGCTGTCGAAGTTGCAGGCACTTTACGAACAGGCCATGGCGGCGACGCAATATGGCCCCGCCCTGCGCGCCCTGACGTTGCAGGCGCGGATCGCGGTGCTGGTGGACGACCGTGGACGCGGCACACAGGGGCGGCGGCAGCGGCCGGTCAGCTGGGCCTGGGAGGACCTGTACAAGCAGGTGGGTCCGGAACCGGCGGCGCCATCCCTGACCGATGAGGACGATTGTTGGGCCCCGGAAGCGGCCTGTGACACAGCATCACCCGACACTTCCTTTCTCGAGGAGGAAGCGATGAAACGGGAATTCATGTCGCGCTACGGCGTTACGTCCGGGTCTCCGGAAGGCGAAGGCGATACTTCAGGAGACAGCGACGCCGATTCCCAGCCAATTCCACTTTATGCGGGCGCCAGCACCGCGTGGCCGTCCGACAGGACCAGTTTGTCGCGCGCGGCGACCCGTGTTTCGAAGAACACGTCGTTTCCGTCCACCCATAAATGCGTCGTCAGTTCCTCGCCGGGATAGACCGGCGCGGCGAACCCGGCGGAAAACCGCTTCAGCCGCCCCACATCGTAGCCGCCCGCCACCCGCAGCAGGACGTGACAGACATGCCCCCAGGTCGACAGCCCGTGCATGATCGGGCCATCGAACCCCTGCGCGCGCGCATCGGCGGGGGGGGAGTGGATCTTCGCGCCACCGCCCAGCAGGCGTTAGATCAGCGCCACCTGGGGCGATGTTTGCAGCGCCACCACATGATCCGGCTTCCGGGCCGGCCGGGCCACGCGCGCCCTCGCGCCGCCTTCAGGCGCGCCGACAACCCGGAAATCACGCGCCAGGGACGTCTTCACGAGCCGCGCCAGGGTCCGGTCCCCGCCCGCCTCGCGGATCAGCGTTTCGCTGGTCAGGACAGTGGCGTTCTGCCGCGGCTTGTCCACCGCGTCGAGGATCCGGGAATCGGCCAGCAAACGGGCTTCCACGGGAAACGTGCCGTGCAGTTCCACGCTTTGCGCCAGATGGATCAATTTCGACCAGCCGATGCCGAGATCCAGCAGGAAGTCGATATCCCAGGTCGCGACCGTCGCGAAGGTCGGGAAGACCAACAACCCGTCCTCCAGGACGAACCGCAACTGCCGCTCATCCAGCGGGTCCATCCCCATCCCGATCCCCAGCGCATACAGGATCACGCGCTGCCGGTCGTAACGGTGCGGCTTGCCGAGAGATTTATGGTCCAGCAGGTCCTGATAGGTATGAGCCATGATCGATACCGGTTGTGGGCGCGAAACAGGGCGCAAGCTTACGAAGCGGCATGGCAGCCGGTCAAACCGTCAAAGGCGCCGCTTCCGAACGGTGAATGCAGGCCGATGTCAATAAAAGCCAACAAATGTAAATCACAGACGATGTTTTCAGGCCCCCTCACCCTACCCTCTTCCTCTCAGGGGGCGAGGGTTCAGCAAAAAATAGCGAAGCCGCAATTTGCCCCCTCTCCACCCCGGGGTGGAGAGGACCGGGGTGAGGCAGGGGCGCGGTGCTGTGCAACCGG
>JAQCHR010000223.1 GCA_027619655.1 Pseudomonadota bacterium | reverse complement strand
CCCCCCCCCCCCCCCCAGCCATACCGGCATCGGGTCCTGCAGCGGCTTGGGCAGTACCTCGATATCCTCGAAATCCCAGAATTCGCCGTGATGGGTGAATTTGTCGCTGCCCCAGGCCTTCAGGACGATCTCGACATTTTCCCGGAACTTTGGATAGCTGTCCTTCGGGTCGACGCCGAATACCTTGTGCTCGCTGGCGTCGAAGCCGCGCCCGGCGCCCCAGTTCACGCGGCCTCCGGAGAGGTGGTCCAGCAGCGCCACTTCCTCCGCCAGCCGCAGCGGATGATAGAAGCCGGCCAGCGACACCGCCGTGCCGATCCGCAGCCGCTTGGTATGGGCGGCGATATGGGTGCCCATGACATGGACCGAGGGACAGACGCTGTAGGTGCTGAAATGATGCTCGGCCAGCCAGACCGCGTCATACCCCGTTTCATCCATGATTCTGGTCCGCTGGAACGCCCGGTCATAGATGGTCGCCAGTGGCACGCGCCGGCCAGGCCAGCTGAAAAACTGAAGCACACCGAATTTCATGTATAGGTCCCTGTTCGCACGTATTTTTATTCAATTCGGCCATGGTCGCTGATTCTGCGCGGGAACACAATTGACGGGCGGGAATTTCCCGCCGGGCAGGCCGAAGCTAATCCTTGCTATCGTTCGAGAATCCCGCGATGTTTGCCCCAACATGTCGTTGTCTGAGAATCAGGGCCGGGTGCGGGCCGTACTTGGGCCCACCAATACCGGCAAGACCTATCTGGCGATAGAGCGCATGCTCGGCCATGCGACAGGCATGATCGGGTTTCCGCTGCGGCTTCTGGCGCGGGAAAATTACGACAGGATCGTCGCCCTGAAGGGCAGGCGGACGGTGGCGCTGATTACCGGCGAGGAAAAGATCATTCCGCCGCGGCCCCGCTGGTTCGTCTGCACCGTGGAATCGATGCCGCTCGACCGGGCGGTCGATTTCCTGGCCATCGACGAAATCCAGCTCTGCGCCGATCGGGAGCGCGGCCATATCTTCACCGACCGCCTGCTGCATGCGCGCGGGCGCGAGGAAACCATGCTGCTGGGCTCGGACACCATTGCGCCGCTGCTGCGCCGCCTGATTCCCGAAGCGCAGATCGAAACCAGGCCGCGCTTTTCGACGCTGACCTATGCCGGCGCGAAGAAACTGACCCGGTTGCCCCGGCGCAGCGCCATCGTCGCCTTTTCGCTGAACGAGGTCTATGGGCTGGCGGAACTGGTGCGGCGGCATCGCGGCGGCACCGCGGTCGTGCTGGGCGCGCTGTCGCCCCGCACCCGCAACGCCCAGGTCGCGATGTACCAGGCGGGCGAGGTCGATTTCATGGTCGCAACCGACGCTATCGGCATGGGGCTGAACATGGAGATCGATCATGTCGCCTTTGCCGGAACGCGCAAATACGACGGCGAAAAGCCGCGGCGGCTGACCCCGGCGGAAATCGGCCAGATCGCGGGCCGGGCGGGCCGCTACCAGCGTGACGGGACATTCGGGGTCACCAACAATATCGCCCCGCTCGATGACGAACTGGCGGTTGCCATCGAGGGCCACCAGTACGACACCATCGACCGGCTCTGCTGGCGCAACCGCGATCTCGACTTCGCGTCGCCGCAGGCGCTGATCAACAGCCTGTCGGCGCCGCCGCCGGTGCCGGTGCTGTATCGCCCCCGCGACGGGGAGGATATGGATGTCCTCAAATCGCTGGTCACGGATGCGGATGTGCGCGCGCGGGCTACCAATCCGGCGGCGGTGCGGCTGCTGTGGGAAGTCTGCCAGATCCCCGATTTCCGCAAGGTTATGGAGGATATCCATGTCCGGCTGCTGCGCCGGGTATACTTGTACCTGACGACGAACGAGGCCCGCCTGCCCGGAGACTGGATCCGCCAGCAACTCGACCGGCTGGACAATCTGGACGGCGATATCGATACGCTGACGCAGCGCATCGCCCATGTGCGGACCTGGACCTATATCAGCCACCGGGCCGACTGGCTGGCGGATTCGGCGCAATGGCAGGCGCAGGCGCGGCGGATCGAGGACCGGTTGTCCGATGCCTTGCATGAACGCCTGCTGCAGCGCTTCGTTGACCGCCGTGCGCCGATCATGGCCAAGCAGCGGCAGGGCGACGGCGCCGTGCTGTCCTATGTCGACAAGTCAGGGGATGTGATCGTCGAGGGTATCTGCACGGGCCGGATCGCGGGATTGCGGTTCCTGCGCGAAGGCGGCCAGGACCGGGCTGAGTCCCGCATGCTGGTTTCCGCCGCCCGACCGACGATCGCCCTGGAAATCGCTGATCGGGTGGGCCGGCTGGCGGCGGACGAAGACGCATCAATCACATTGTCGCGCGATGGCCGGATCCGGTGGCACGATGTGGAAATCGCCTATCTGCAGAAGGGTTCGACGCCGCTTGCGCCGGATATCGCCCTGATGCGCAATGAATTCCTGTCGCGTGACCAGCGGGTTGCCGTTCTGGCGCGGCTGAACCGCTGGCTAGAGCGGTACCTGCATCGGCGCCTCTATCCGCTCTTCGCCGCCCGCAATGCCAAGCTGGGGGCGGCGGCGCGGGGTATTGCCTTCCGGCTGGCCGAAACCCTGGGGGCGGTGCCACGGTCCGACGCGCTGGCGCAGGTCACCAGCCTGCAGGCGGAAGACCGCAAGAAACTATCCGGGATCGGGTTGCGGTTCGGAGCGCATTGCCTGTATCTCGCGCCGCTGCTGAAGCCGTCCGCGCAGCGGCTGCGCGCCATTCTGGCGGCGGTTTATGCCGGCGGTTCGGTGCCGCCGGGGCTCGACCACGCGCTGTCCCTGCCGGCGGCCGGGGTGTCCGCGGAAATGTGGCATCACATGGGCTTTCGGGTCCTGGGCAATCGGGCAATCCGCTATGACAATGTAGAGCGGCTGGCAGCCGCGTTACGCAAACACGCGAAACAGGGCGCTTTCGAGGGCAATGCGGCACTCGTCAAGCTGGCCGGCTGCGAGGGGGACGATTTTGCGGCCGTGCTGGCGGAGTTTGGCTACACGGTATCGGCTGGCGACAAGACCCCGTTATTCGAGGCGAAAAAACGCCCGGCCACCGCCAAACGGTCCCCGAAAGTGGAGCCGCAGCCGCGAGCCGTTAAGCCGGATTCACCGTTTGCCAAACTGCGGGGGCTGACAATCGCGCGATGACCGCTGATCCCGTCGAAAAGCTGCGTCTGGACAAGTGGCTCTGGCATGCAAGGCTGTTCAAGAGCCGGACCATTGCCGCGACGCAGATCGCCGGCGGCGGGTTTCGCGTCAACCGGGCGCTGGTGCATAAGTCGCATCACGTGGTGCAGCCCGGCGATGTCGTGACCTTTGCAAAAGGTCCCTATACGAGGGTTGTCGAGGTGGTGGCGCTGGGCTGCCGGCGTGGTCCGGCGGCGGAGGCGCAGGCACTCTACCGGGACCTGAACCCGCCCGAACAACAGCCAAAACCGGATGCAAAAAACCGCATGCTCACGGGGCAGCGTGATCCCGGGACCGGCCGCCCGACGAAAAAGCAGCGCCGCGAAACCGAACGGCTGCAGCGCGGATCCTGATCTTCTAACCTTTTTTCCGGAAGACGACCGACAGGTTATTGGCCGGCATCTCGATGATTTCCTGCAACCCGAGGCCGCGCGCCGCCGCTTCGGCGATCACGGTTTCCAGGTTCCGGATACCCCATCGGGCGTCACGGCCCCGCAGGCTCTGGTCGAAGGCTTCGTTGGAGGGCGCGGTGTGGCGGTCATGCCGTTTGAACGGCCCGTACAGATACAGGACGCCGTCGCCCGGGGGCAGGATGCGCGCCGCGCCGTCCAGCAGGCCAAGGCATGCGTCCCAGAGCGCGATATGGATCATGTTGATGGAAACCACGGCGGCCGCCTGCGCAACGGTCCATACAGGGGCCGTCGCATCGATCCCGCAGACCGGCAGCAGGTTTTCGAGGCCGGCTTCCGCCGTTCGGGCCGTGATGCTGGCCTGCGCGCCGGGGTCTATGTCGCTTGGCTGCCACTGGATACGGGGCAGGGCGGCGGCGAAATGGACGGCATGCTCCCCCGAGCCGCTGTTGAGTTCCAGCACCAGCCCTGATGCCGGCAGGATACGGTGCAATACGGCGAGGATTGGTTCCCGGTTTCGCAATGTTGCGGGGGCATGCAGTCGGGTGTCATTCATGGCGGATTTATAGGTCCGCGGCCGGTGGCAGGCAATGCGGCTGCACCGCTATCCGCGGAACGTATTCGAAAATGCTTATGTATCAATGTCATGGAATGTGTCGAAACACCGATGACAAAATGCCGGCGATGTACTATCCCGATGGTATGCTATCCAAAATCCGCACCTTCCTGGTCGAGCGAAAAGGCCGCGCCAGCGCTGCCGATGGCCACCATTCCGACGAAGAACTGCACATAGCGGCGGCGGCGCTGATGATTGAGGCGGCGCGGCTCGACGGCAATTTCGACCAGGGCGAACGCGACAGGATCGGCGATATCCTGCGCCGGCGTTTCGATCTCGATGAACCATCGGCCCGGGACCTCGTCGAAGCTGCCGGCAATGCCGTGGACTCGATCCCGGAAATATACGGTTTCACGAAGACCATCCGGGATAATTTAACCCATGCCGAACGGGTGGCGATGCTGGAACTGTTGTGGGAAGTGGCTTACGCGGATGGCGTGTTACACGATTATGAAGCAAGCCTCTTGCGTCAGGTCACCGGACTTTTGTATGTCACTGATCAGGAGAGTGGGGCCGCGCGCAAGCGGGCCCTCGAACGCTTGAGGGAATAGCGGGCGCGGGGCCGGGGATATGAGACAGGCGCACAACGTCACGCAGTAACATTATAGTGGGAAAGGTGGCTTATGACCTACGTCGTTACAGAAAATTGCATTAAATGCAAATACATGGACTGCGTCGAAGTTTGTCCCGTCGATTGTTTTTATGTCGGTGAGAATATGCTCGTCATTCACCCCGATGAATGCATCGACTGCGGCGTATGCGAACCGGAATGCCCGGCGGAGGCCATTTTGCCGGATACGGAAAGCGATGTCGAAAAATGGGTTGAGCTGAACCGCGAATATGCGGAGAAATGGCCCAATATCACACGCAAGGGTGAATCGCCGGCCGATGCCGACGAATTCAAGGATGTTCCGGGGAAAATGGAAAAGTATTTCAGCCCCGAACCCGGCGCGGAATGACGAAGCTGGGATTCCCGGTAATTTTGTGATATAATACCGTTTGTTGGGTACCGCGCGCGCCGATGGGATCGGCGACGTGCGGTGTTGTGTCATATGGAGAAGGGCACGGCAGGGTTACCTGATCAACTGATTCCGCGAAACGACATATCGCAGGAATTTCGCGGTGTGCGGCCGTTTTGACGGGCAACGCACCGTACTGGCGAAGTGTCGGCGTGGCGATGTACCAGTCGAACTGGTGTGCGGTATAGACAATTACGGGAAATCGGAATGGCGGACAAGAAAGCGAAGTTCAGCGCGGGCGATCACGTTGTGTATCCGACGCATGGCGTCGGCATGGTGACCGGTATCGAGGAGCAGGAAATCGCTGGCGACAAGCTGAAGTTGATTGTGATCGACTTCGACAAGGATCGCATGGTGCTGCGCGTGCCGATGACAAAGGCGGAAACCTCCGGACTGCGCCGTCTGTCGTCGCGGGACGAAATGAAGGCCGCGATGAAAACGCTCAAGGGCCGCAGCCGTGTCCGGCGCACCATGTGGAGCCGCCGCGCGCAGGAATATGAGGCCAAGATCAATTCCGGTGACCCGATTTCCATCGCGGAAGTCGTGCGCGATCTGTACCGCAAGGATGACCAGCCGGACCAGTCCTACAGCGAACGCCAGATTTACCAGGCGGCGTTTGACCGGCTGATGCGGGAACTTGCCGCCGTCGAGGATATCGACGAGGATACGGCGACGGAGCAGCTTGAAACGGTGCTTAAGGCCGCGTAACCCGCTTGCGATATCGGTGCTTGCTGCAGTCCAGATTTTCCCTGTGAACGAGAGTGGTAGAGCGGAGCAACATACCCACGTTCCCGAACGCCCGGCGCATTTGGGCGGTCAGTGCAATTCACGGCGAAGCCCGAAAGCTTGAAGTGTTGCATCGGGCCATGATGCCCCGGATCGCCGTTGGCGACCGCCTTGTTTACCTGGGCAATTATCTGGGCATCGGGCCGATGCAGTTTGAAACGGTTGCCGAACTGCTCCGCTTCAGGCGGCTGTTCCTGTCGATTCCACCGTATATGGATGCGGGCGATGTCATATTCCTGCGCGGCGCGCAGGAGGAAATGTGGCAGAAATTGCTGCAGTTGCAGTTTTCCGTCCGGCCGCGCGAAATCTTGGAATGGATGATTGCCAAGGGCGTGGAGGCCACGCTGGAGGCTTATGGCGGCCGCGCCGCGGACGGCTTCCTGCGGGCGCGCGAGGGCCCTGTGGCCCTGACAAGCTGGACCTCTGAATTGCGCGCGGCGGCGCGGGCCGCACCGGGCCATGATGCGCTGATGAGCAGCCTGAAACGGGCGGCCATG
>JAQCHR010000222.1 GCA_027619655.1 Pseudomonadota bacterium | reverse complement strand
GGGCGGCGTGGTTTCCTCACTGGGTAAGGGCTTGTCGTCGGCGGCACTGGGTGCGCTGCTGCAGGCGCGGGGTTATCGGGTGCGGTTGCGCAAGCTGGACCCCTACCTGAATGTCGATCCGGGCACGATGAGCCCCTATCAGCACGGCGAGGTCTATGTCACGGATGACGGGGCGGAAACCGACCTCGATCTGGGCCATTACGAGCGCTATACGGGCGTTCCGGCGCGGCGCAGCGACAATGTGACGACGGGCCGGATCTATTCGAATGTCATCGCCCGCGAGCGGCGCGGCGATTACCTGGGCGGTACCGTTCAGGTCATTCCCCATGTGACCGATGCGATCAAGGAATTCGTCGTCAGCGACCTGGATGACGAGGATTTCGTGCTGTGCGAAATCGGCGGAACGGTCGGCGATATCGAGAGCCTGCCGTTTCTCGAAGCAATCCGCCAGCTTGGCAACGAATTGGGGCGGGAGCGGACGCTGTTCGTCCACCTGACGCTGGTGCCCTATATCCCGTCGGCCGGCGAACTGAAGACCAAGCCGACGCAGCATTCGGCGAAGGAACTGCTGAATATCGGCATTCAGGCGGATATGCTGCTGTGCCGCTGCGACCGGGAAATCCCCGAAGATGCCCGGCGCAAGATCGGCCTGTTCTGCAATGTGCGGGAACGGCGCGTCATCCAGGCGCTGGACGTGGACACGATCTACCAGGTGCCGATCGCCTATCACGAACAGGGCTTCGACACCGAAGTGCTGGACCATTTCGGCTTGCTCGAGGAAGGCGCAGATTCCATTGACCTGAGCCGCTGGCAGGAAGTCGTCCACCGCGTCCGGGAACCGGAAGGCGACGTGACCATTGCGGTGGTCGGCAAGTACACCAACCTGCTCGACGCCTATAAATCGCTCGGCGAGGCGCTTGGCCATGGTGGAATCGCTAATAATGTGCGTGTCCGGCTCAACTGGCTGGAATCGGAAATCTTCGAGAGCGAGGACGCCGCCTATTACCTGGAGGACTGCGACGGCATTCTGGTGCCCGGCGGATTCGGGTCGCGCGGGGCGGAGGGCAAGATCATGGCGGCGCGGTTCGCGCGCGAACGCAATGTGCCGTATTTCGGGATCTGCTTCGGCATGCAGATGGCGGTGATCGAGGCGACCCGGAACCTGCTCGGCATCGAAGACGCCAGTTCGTCGGAATTCGGCCCCTGCGAGCATTCAGTTGTCGGTCTGCTGACGGAATGGAGCCGCGGCAATTCGGTGGAGCGGCGCAGTGCCTCCGGCAACCTGGGCGGCACCATGCGTCTCGGCGCCTATCCCTGCGTGCTGAGCCCGGGGTCACGGGTCTCTGAGATATATGACGGCAAACTCGAAATCGGCGAGCGGCACCGGCATCGGTACGAAGTGAATACCGCGTACAAGGACCGGCTGGAACAGCGCGGCATGAAGTTTTCCGGGATGTCGCCGGATGGCGTCCTGCCGGAAATCGTCGAAATTCCGGACCATCCGTGGTTTGTCGGGGTGCAGTTCCATCCGGAACTGAAATCGAAACCGTTCGATCCGCATCCGCTGTTTCGCAGTTTCATCAAGGCGGCGGTCGATCAGTCCCGCCTGGTTTAATCGGAGATCCCATGACCACACGTCACGTTTCCGTCGGCGATCTCACCATCGGCAACGATCTGCCCCTGACGGTCCTGGCCGGGCCCTGCGCCATGGAAAGCCGCGCGCATGCGCTGGAAATGGCGACCGCCCTGAAGGAAATAGCCGGCCGCGTCGGATTCGGGCTGATCTACAAATCCTCCTTCGACAAGGCGAACCGGACCTCGGCCAAGAGCGCACGTGGAATCGGACTGGACAAGGCATTGGATATCTTTGCGGAAATCCGGGAAAGCCTCGGCTGCCCTGTCGTGACGGACGTCCACGAACCGCATCAATGCGCCGCTGTCGCGCAGGCGGTGGATGTGCTGCAGATTCCGGCCTATCTGTGCCGCCAGACCGACCTTCTGGTCGCTGCCGCCGAAACCGGGCGGGCGATCAACATCAAGAAAGGCCAGTTCCTGGCCCCCTGGGACATGGCGAATGTCGTGGAAAAATGCACCAGCGCCGGCAATGACAGCGTCATGATGTGCGAGCGCGGGGCCAGCTTCGGCTACAATACGCTGGTCAGCGACATGCGCTCCCTGCCGATCATGGCGGCGACGGGCTTTCCGGTCGTGTTCGACGCGACCCATTCGGTGCAGCAGCCGGGCGGGCAGGGCGCGACGTCGGGCGGGCAGCGTGAATTCGTGCCGGTCCTGGCGCGCGCGGCCATCGCCATCGGCGTCGCGGCGGTCTTCATGGAGGTGCATGAGGAACCGGACCGCGCGCCGTCCGACGGCCCGAACATGGTCCGGCTGGAAGATTTCGAGGCATTGATGGAAACGCTGATGGCGTTCGACCGGATGGCCAAGGCAAACCCGATAGCAATCAATTGATCCGGAACAGATAAATGACCGATATCAGCGATATTCAGGCCCGTGAAATCCTCGACAGCCGGGGCAATCCGACCGTGGAGGTCGATGTCCTGCTCGACAGCGGGGCGTTCGGGCGCGCCGCGGTGCCGTCCGGCGCATCGACGGGCAGCCACGAGGCGCTGGAACTGCGCGACGGCGGCGACCGGTTCGGCGGCAAGGGCGTGCAGAAGGCGGTCGCGTCGGTCAATGGCGAGATTTTCGACCTGCTGAGCGGCATGGATGCGGATGACCAGGTCCATATCGATTCCCTGATGATCGAACTGGACGGGACGCCGAACAAGGGCCGGCTGGGCGCAAATGCGATGCTCGGCGTGTCGCTGGCGGTGGCCAGGGCGGCGGCGATGGATTCGGGCCTGCCGCTGTATCGCTATATCGGCGGCGCCTATGCCCGTACGCTGCCGGTGCCGATGATGAACATCATCAATGGCGGCGCCCATGCGGACAATCCGGTCGATATCCAGGAATTCATGATCATGCCGGTCGGTGCGGAAAGCATCGCCCACGCGGTGCGCATTGGCGCAGAGGTGTTCCAGTCGCTGCGCAAGGCGCTGCAGGCCGCCGGACACAACACAAATGTCGGGGACGAGGGCGGTTTTGCGCCGACCATTGGGTCGACCGACGAGGCGCTGGGATTCGTGCTCAAGGCCATCGAAACCGCGGGCTACAGGCCGGGCGACGACGTCATGCTGGCGCTCGATTGCGCCGCCAGCGAATTCTACAAGGACGGCAAATACGTGCTGGCGGGCGAGGGCAGCACCCTCGATTCCGACGGTATGGTGAAGTATCTGGCGGACCTCGTGTCCCGCTATCCCATCGTCTCCATCGAGGACGGGATGGATGAAGGCGACTGGGCCGGCTGGGCCGCGCTGACGCAGGAACTGGGCCGGAAAGTGCAACTGGTCGGTGACGACCTGTTCGTGACCAACCCGGAATTCCTCAGCCGCGGCATCGCGGAAGGCGTCGCCAATTCAATCCTGATCAAGGTGAACCAGATCGGCACCCTGTCGGAAACCCTGGAAACGGTCGAAATGGCCCATCGCGCAGCCTATACCTCGGTCATCTCGCATCGTTCGGGCGAAACCGAGGATACGACCATCGCGGACCTTGCCGTAGCGACCAATGCGGGACAGATCAAGACCGGCTCGCTGTCGCGGTCCGACCGGCTGGCCAAGTACAATCAGTTGATCCGGATCGAGGAACAGCTGGGCGATTCCGCGCTGTATGCCGGACGGTCCGTCCTGCGCGGCTGACGCCGAATTCTGACGGGGAGGAAACGAATGTCCGATTACGAACACATTCTGCTGGATATCGAGGATGGCGTCGCGGTCATCACGATGAACCGCCCGGAAGTGCTGAACGCGATGAACCGCAAGCTCAGCGGCGAGTTGCATGACGCGGTCAAGCGCATGAGCGCCGATGACGATGTCGGCTGCATCGTTGTGACGGGGGCCGGTGAAAAGGCGTTCTCCGCCGGCGGCGATATCCACGAACAACGCTCCGACGATGCGAAATATTCGCAGGCGGAACTCGACGCGATGAACGCGAAGCGCGGGCCCTGGAACTACGAGGTCAGCGCCTGCGCCAAGCCGATCATCGGCATGATGAACGGGCTGGCCTATGGCGGGGCGGCGGTATTGTCATCCTCGCTGGATTTCCGCATCGGCTGCGAGAACACGAAATTCCGTTTTCTGGCGGCGGCTTACGGACGGATCAACAGCAGCTGGACCCTGCCGAACCAGGTCGGCTGGCCCATGGCCAAGGAACTGCTGTTCACGGCGCGCGTGGTACAGGCGGAGGAAGCCTACAGGATCGGCCTGCTGAACCACCTGGTGCCAAGCGCGGAACTGCGCGCCAAGACCATGGAAATCGCCGGCATGATCGCGCGGAATGACCGCAAGGCGGTGATGGGCCTGAAGGAACTGCTGCTGCAGGGGCACGGAGAAGACCTGCACCATCAGTATGATAACGAGGTCTATTACACCAAAAATGTGATGCGCGGCGCGAAAGCGGAAGACGCTTTCCCCGATTTCATCGCCCGCAAGGGCCGCGCGCTTTAGGCCTGATCCTGCCAGGGGTCATAGGACCCGACACTCCACAGATGTCCTTCCGGGTCACGGCAGGAAAACCCGCGCCCGCCATAGCTTTCATCGGTAATGCCGCGGACGATTATGGCGCCGGCGGTTTGCGCCCGGCCATGAACGGCGTCGGCATCGGCGACGATGACATAGGGGCTCTGGGTTGTCCCGCCAAGGGCTTCCGGGGTCGATTGCAGCGCCCCGAAATCGTCATCGCGCGCCGAGCCGAGCATCAGCATCCCGGACCCCAGAGTCAGTTGCGCATGGGCGATGCCGCCAACGCCGTCCGGCACGACCATATGGACTTCAAAGCCGAAGACTCCACACAGCCAATCGATCATG
Organism: Pseudomonadota bacterium; assembly: GCA_027619655.1. Taxonomy (GTDB): domain Bacteria; phylum Pseudomonadota; class Alphaproteobacteria; order UBA8366; genus MarineAlpha4-Bin1. The sequence goes on along the minus strand of JAQCHR010000222.1, from coordinate 1,634 downwards.
CCGGGCGCGTCACGGTAGCGCAGGCACGGTATCAGGGTACTGTTCATGCTGGCTCGTCTATCCGGGGGGAACGCGCAGGGTCGTGCGCGCTGTTACCGGCCCTTCCAGTTGGGCGGGCGCTTTTCGGAAAACGCCTTCGGGCCTTCGACGAAATCCTCGCTGTCGCGCATGGTCTGTACGGCGGGCCAGACCGTGCGGATCGCTTCCTCCAGGGTCGGGGCATCAAGCCCGCGATAGACCGCCTGCTTGGAGGCGCGGATCGACAGCGGCGAACATTCCAGGATCTGCGCGGCCCAGCGCTTGGCGCCGGCCAGCGCCTCGCCCTGCGGCACGACCTCGTTGACGAAGCCGAGATTCTGGCCTTCCGCTGCGGAAACCCGCTTGCCCGTCAGGATCATACCCATGGCCAGCTTGCGCGGGATCATGCGGGGCAGGCGATGCAGCCCGCCGCCCAGCGCGGCGAGGCCGACCCGGGGTTCGGGGAGTGCGAAGATGGCGTTTTCGGCGGCGATGATCAGGTCGCAGGCCAGCGCGGTTTCAAACCCGCCGCCCATGGCAAAGCCGTTCACGGCGGCGATCACCGGCTTGTCGAGGTCGAAGCGGTGGGTGATGCCGGCGAAGCCGGATTCCGGCCGTTTCATGCCATAGCCGTGTTCGGCCTGGAACTTCAGGTCATTGCCGGCGGAAAAGGCCTTGTCGCCGGCGCCGGTCAGGATAGCGATCCACTGCTCGGGATCGGCTGCGAATTCGTTGAAGACCGTGTCGAATTCCCAATGCGCCAGCGGATGCAGCGCGTTGTAAACTTCCGGGCGGTTGATGGTGATAATCGTCAACTTGCCGTCGCGCTCGACTTTCAAATATTCATAATCCGCCATCATCCGGTCCTCGTTATGTGTTTTCGGTTCCCTGATTTAGTGCATTTTTGCGGGCGGTGCAAAACCTCGCCAAGTCTTGTAACACGGAATCGGCAGTGTTGTTTTGCCGCCGTGGCGTCGTGGCGGCATGGCGGCAAAAACTGCATGCCGGAAGCGGCGGCGACGGCGTCTTGAATCGTGCGCGGGCGTAAAGCCGCCGGTTCCGCGCCATCCGTCATGTCGATCTGTAATCAATATATGGAGGGAATTACCCTGCAACTCGCAACATATATGGCAGGAATTGCCTTTAACTATCAAAAATATTTACCCATTGACGCCGGAATCGCCCATGTGATTCTCTCCCCCGATGGTGGTGCTCGATCGACTCAAGCGGCAGGCGGTAAAGCTCACAGGGACAACCCTGTGTGCGCTGGTCTTTGCCTATTTCGCCTATGGCACCGTTCAGGGGGACCGTGGCCTGCTGGCGTATTTCGCCATGTCGCTGGAACTCGACCACGCCGAACTGACCTATAACGAAGTGCGCGACACGCGGCTGGCGCTGGAGCGCCGTGTCAGCCTGTTGCGGCTGGATAGCCTCGATCTCGATCTTCTGGAGGAGCGGGCGCGGCTGTTGCTCGATTACGTCCGCCCCGGCGATTTCATCGTTCTCCTGCCCAAATCAGACGGCACACTACCACGATAGGTATTTCAGGATCTCGGCGTCCTCAGGCACGAACCCCGATTAACCGAAACACGATTAATTAACGTTTTTTTAAATAA
>JAQCHR010000221.1 GCA_027619655.1 Pseudomonadota bacterium | reverse complement strand
TAGGGGCCGGTGACGCCGTCGAAGCCGGTGGCGTAGATCAGGATGTCGAATGCGTATTCCGTGTCGCTGGTCCGCACGCCCGTTTCGGTGATCCGCTCGATCGGCGTCGCGTTGATGTCCACCAGCGTCACATTGTCCTGGTTGTAGACCTCGTAATAGCCGCTCTCCAGCGGCAGGCGCCGCGTGCCGAAGCCGTGGTTCTTCGGCGTCAGCAGGTCGGCGATCTTCGGGTCCTTCACCCGCTGGCGGATCTTTTTGGCGACATATTCGCTGACCAGCCTGTTGGCTTCCTCGTCCACCATCATGTCGCGGAAATTGCCCATCCAGATGCCGAAGCCCGGCTCCGAATACAGCTTCTCCCAGAAAGCCTCGCGCTCTTCGGGCGGGGTTTCCAGCGTCGTGCGCGGGTCCGGGTCGTGGATGAAGCAGGCCACGGTCTCGCGGCAGCGGGCGAATATCTCGTCATAGCGCGACTTGATATCCGCCTGTTCCTCCGGCGTGATCGGCCGGTTGTGCAGCGGCGCTGCCCAGTTCGGCGTGCGCTGGAACACGGTCAGGTGGCCGACTTCCCTGGCGATGGTCTGGATCGCCTGGATGGCGCAGGCGCCGGTGCCGATGATGCCGACCCGCTTGCCCGCAAGGTCCACCGGTTCATGCGGCCAGCGCGCGGTGTGGAAGGCGCGGCCCTGGAAATCCTCGCGCCCGGGAATGTTCGGCAATGTATAGGCGGAAAGCGGGCCCAGCCCGGTGATCAGGATCGGCGCGCTGGCCTGCTCGCCGCTTTCCAGGGTCACGGTCCAGCGCGTCGCCGCATCGTCGAAATGCGCCGACTGCACCCGGCTGTTGAAGCGCATCTCGCGCCGCAGGTCGAACTTGTCGGCGACATAGTTCAGGTAGCGCAGGGTGTCCGGCTGGGCCGAGAAATGCTCCGGCCATTCCCATTCCTGCAGCAGTTCCTTCGAAAACGAAAACCCGTAGGACCAGCTTTCGGAATCGAACCGGGCGCCCGGATAGCGGTTCCAGTACCAGGTCCCGCCGATATCGCCCCCGGCCTCGAACACCCGCACCTTCATGCCCAGTTCGCGCAGCCGGTAGAGCTGGTACATGCCGGAAATCCCGGCGCCGATGATGATGGCGTCGAAAGCGGATTCGCTTTCCGCGAGGGGCGGCTGGGCCGCGTCGGTCTGGGGTGTCGTCATGGGTGTTTGGATCCGTTTACGGTATGGAACGTACGCCGCCGCCATTTAACGTTCCTGCCACCGGGCGCGCAATCCCCGCCATCTGCCGCCATTGACATTACATACGATTGTACATACATTATGGCATGTCCTTCGCATGGGATGAGCGCAAGCGGGACAGCAACCTGGCGAAGCACGGGGTTGATTTCGTCCGGGCGGCGCGGATGTTTTCGAATCCCGTTCTGGAACGGCCCGATACCCGGGAAGCCTATGGCGAAGCCCGATGGATCGCCACTGGGACGGATATTACATGGTCGTGATCTACACATGGCGCGGCGAAAGCCGCCGGATTATTTCGGCGTGGAAGGCAGGACGATATGAGCGCGAAGCATATGAAAACCGTATCGGCGGATGATCTGGCGGACATGGCCGACCGGACACGCGAGGACGCGCCTGAAGGGGAAACCCTGGGCGCTGATTTCTGGAAGACGGCGAAAGTCGTCTTTCCGGACGGACCCAAAGAACGCCTGACGGTGCGGTTCGACCGCGATATGGTGGCGTGGTTCAAATCGCAGGGGCGTGGATACCAGACCCGCATGAATGCCGTCCTGCGGTCATATTACGAGGCACAGGAGAGCGAGCGGGACGACCGATAGGCGATCCGCTTGCCGTCAGGCACGCGCCGCACTGCGACCGCGGATCAGGTCCGCGCCTTTTTCCGCGATCATGATCGTGGAGGCGAAGGTATTGGCGGAGGGCAGGCGGGGCATGATCGAGGCGTCGATGACCCGCAACCCCTGCACGCCATGCACCCGCAACGCGTCATCCACCACCGCCCCGCGCGCCGGATCCGGCCCCATGCTGCAGGTGCCGACCAGGTGGTAGCCGGTATTGCCGCGCCGCCGGGCGAAGTCGAGCAGTTCGTCGTCGCTTTGCGCCTGCGGGCCGGGCAGGGTTTCCGCGTCGAAATAGGGCGCCATCTCGGCGCTGTTCATCAACTGCCGGGCGAGCCGCAGCCCGGCCAGGGTAATCCGCCGGTCCACTTCCGCCGAGAGGTAGTTCGGCTGGATGACCGGCGGGTTGGCCGGGTCGGATGAGCGGGCGCGGACATGGCCGGTGCTGTCCGGGCGCGGCTGGGCGGCGCCGCAGGTCATGCCGGGGTAGTCGTCCAGCACATAAGTCTTGCCGTCCTGGTAGCTGCCGGGCGTGAACAGGATGCGCATGTCGGCTTCCTCCAGCGCCGGGTGCGATTTGGCGTGTACGAAGGCGATTGTCGGGCAAAGCGCCAGCACGCTTGGCTTGCCGCGCAGCCATTTGACCACCTCCAGCGGCAGGCGCGGCCATCTGGCGTATTCATTGATGGTCAGCGCGTTCTTCGCCCGCGCCACCATGCGCACGGAGTAATGGTCGCGCAGGTTCTCGCCGACGCCGTCCAGCGCCACCCGCACCGGCACGCCGATTTCGCCCAGAAGTTTCGCCGGGCCGATGCCGGAAATCTGCAGCAGCTTGGGGGAATTGGCGGCACCGGCGCTGAGGATCACGTCGCGCCGCGCCTGCACCACCTGTTCGGCGCCGGATCCGTCGCGGAAGCGCACGCCGGTGACCTTCGTGCCGTCCATTTCCAGCCTCACAACCTGCGCGCGGGTGCGCAGCGAGACGGTCTTTCGCTTCAGGGCCGGGCGCAGGAAGGCCTTGGCGGCGCTGACCCGCTTGCCCTCGTGGATATAGCGCTGGAAATAGCCGGACCCGAACTGGAAGCCGGAATTGTAATCCTTTGCGCGCGGAATTCCCATGGCGCCGGCGGCATCGAGGAAGGCTTCGGCGACCGGGTTGATCCAGTCGCTGTCGGTAATCGGCAGTTCGCCGCTTCGCCCGCGCACCCGTTCGTCGCCCTGGCCGATCCGGGTTTCCGAGCGCTTGAAATAGGGCAGCAGGTCCTCGAACCCCCAGCCGCGATTGCCCATCTGCGCCCAGGTGTCGAAATCCGCCGCCTGGCCGCGATTGTAGACCATGCCGTTGACCGAACTGGACCCGCCGACCACCCGGCCCTGTGGGATGGCGAGGCTGCGCCCGCCCAGCGATTCCGACGGTTCGGTCACGAAGGGCCAGAGGAAGCGGTCGCCATACAGGGTTTTCACGAAGCCGCCGGGAATGGCGATGAAGGGGTGCCGGTCATTGCCGCCCGCCTCCAGCACACAGACGCTGGTGGCGCCGTCCTCGCTCAGCCGGTTGGCCAGCACGCAGCCGGCCGCGCCGGCGCCGATGATCACGAAATCGAAACTGTCCATGCCGTTGCAATGTCCTTTCATGCCACTTTGCCTGAGCGTAACCATCGGGAGCCGCGCACTCAATCCGCCTGCCATTGCCCCGCCGGCCCCCGCACCGATAGGCTGTGAGCGGACATAACGGGGAAGGTGCATCCATGCTGACGATTGACGCGCAGGTCCATGCCTATGAGCGGGACCATCCGGCCCGGCCCTGGCACGGGGTGCTGGAGGGGCCGCCGGCGGTGACCGGCGACGACATGGTCGCGGCGATGGACGCGGTCGGCGTCGACGGCGCGATCCTGGTCTCGGTGTTCACGATGTACCGCTATGACGACAGCTACGCGCTGGACGTCCGGGCGAAGCATCCACAGCGGTTCGGGCTGGTCAAGCCGGTGGATACGGCGGACCCCGGCGTGGCGGAGAATATCGCCGACTGGGCGGCAAAGGCGGGGACGGTCGGTATCCGGATCATGCTGATGCAGGATGCATCGAATGATGCGGACGACCCCGGCATCCGCACGGTGCTGCAATGCGCCGCGCGGCACGGCCTGCCGGTCAACCTGTCCTGTTCCGGGCGCCTGGCGCAGGTCGGCGCGCTCGCCGCCAGATATCCCGATACACGGCTGGTGGTCGATCATCTGGGTATCATGCAGCCCCGGAATCCGCCGGTGCCGGAAAAGCCCTTCGCAGACCTGCCGAAACTGCTGGACCTCGCGGCGTATGGCAATGTCGCGGTAAAGATCAGCGGCGCCTGCACCCTGTCGCATGAACCCTTTCCGTATGCCGATATATGGGATCCGCTGGCGCGGGTGTTCGATGCTTTCGGCTTCGACCGCTGCATGTGGGGCACGGACTGGACGCGCGCGATCAACATGCTGAACTATGAGCAGGGGGTGGCGGCGTTCCGCGTCACCGACCGGATCACGGAAGGCGAGCGCGCCGCGCTGATGGGCGGCACCCTGCAGCAGATTTACGGCTGGGCGCCCGGGGCGTCGTAACGCAACCGGGCGGCGGGGTCATATTGTCAGGGTCGCCGGATCGGGCGTATTTTGCCGCGCCACACAAATTTGACGCGTCGCAAACGCAACACCCTGGAGGAAAAAGCAATGGCTAATAACGATATAGAAAACATAACGGCTATTGCCACGCTGGGCCTGGGGGAGGCGGGAACCGCGCTGACAACCGGGCTGGCGGAGGTCTGGCGCAAGGGCAACCCGGCGCGGCGCATCCTGTCGGTCGATACCGCGCTGGGCGACAATGTGCGCGGCGCGGCAATCAATGACCGCGCGCGGGCCATCGGCGTCGAGATCGAGGGCAGCTACACCAGCAAGCTGGCCGATGCGGGGGCGGTGTTCTCGGTCGTGACCGGGGTCGACGCGAAGGATGCGGCGCTGTCCGCGCGCGCGGTGCTGAAGCCGGGCACGCTGTTCTTTGACGTCAACACGCTGACCGGGCCGCAGACCGTCGCCATCGCGGAAGAAATGTACAAGGCCGGGATCGATTACGTGGATTTTGCCGCGATGGGCGGGTTCGCGGCCTCCGGCCACAAGGTGCCCTTCGTCGTCTCCGGCCCGGCGGCGGAGCGGGCGGCGGCGTTCCTGAAGCCCTTCGGTTTCAAGGTCGAGGTCATGAGCGACCGCGCCGGCGATGCGTCCTCGGTCAAGATCATCCGCTCGGTGATGGTGAAGGGGATGGAGGCGCTGGGCGTCGAATGCATGGTCGCGGCGCATCGCGCCGGGCTGGTGGACGAGGTGCTGGCCTGCTTCTCCGATATCGACGAACGTACCTTCGCCGGCATGGTCAAATCGCTGACCACGACCCATGTCGTGCACGCCAATCGGCGTATGGAGGAAATGGACAAGGCGCAGGAGAACCTGGTTGAACTGGGCATCCGGCCGCTGATGAGCGAACGCACCCGCGAATCCCACGCCCGCACGGTCGATGCCGGCGTCGCACCCTCGGACGCCAGCCTGCCCAGCTTCGAGGAAGCGCTGGAAATCCTGAGCGAAAAGGTCGTGAAGCGCCTTTGCACCGCCGCGGCGCGGCTTGACGCCCCGAACAAGCCGCTAACAGGCGTCAAATGCCGGAACTCCGGCCAAACAGGTGCGCGACAGGCATGACCCGTCGTGACGTCACCCCCTGTCCGGCGTGGAGAACTTGTTGCGGATCAGGTCTTTACGGAATGTACACGAAGGCATGCTTCAATCACGTCTCTGTGATGAAAGGCTTTTTCCCGGGCGAGATTGGCGTTGCTAAAATTAAACTGTAACGTGAAGTCTTGGCCATGAAACAATACAAAGGGCAAATAGTGAGTTTGTATCCTCGTTACTTGCCAGACAGATTTTGACGGAAACGCAGGTCAGCCATAGTTCACTTGAAGGCGCTGCAAATCGTTGTTCTTTAGCGGCTGCCGCGGGAGTCGCAATTCTGGCCGTCACGGTCCTGCTGGGGGGCTGGGCCGCCGGGGCAACCTTGCTCATTCGTATCCGGCCCGATTTTTCCGCGATGGTTCCCACCACCGCGGTCTGCCTGCTGATTCTGGCGGCCGCGCTGGTTGTTTGTGACCGATATGGCGGTATTGCCGGGGCCCACGGCGCCGGTATCCTGCGCGTCGCAGCGGGTTCTGTCGCCAGCATATCGGTCGTGAACCTTGCCGTCCTGGTGAGCGGCGCCGGCGCCGGCGCCGGCATCGACAGCCTGCTGTGGCCGGACATTACCGACCTCAATCATACGACCCAGGCGCCCGCGACCTCGTTTTGCGTTCTGCTGGCCGCGTCAGCCATGTTTCGGTTGTCCCTGGAGCCGCGTGACAGGGACTATGTTTTTACCCTCTCCGCAACAGTCGGGCTGATGCTGGCGCTGATCGCGGTGGTCGGCTACGCATTCGATTCGCAGGCGCTCTACGGGGTCTGGATATTTACGGCCATGGCGCTGCATACAGCGCTGGGATTCGTTGCGCTTTTCGCTGCGCTGCTGCTCCTGCGGCCCCGCCTCAGCTGGGTTGCGCTGCTGCTGGGCGCGGGAGTCGGCAGTGCCGGGCTGCGGCGGGTGTTTCCCGTTGCAATTCTCGGGTCCTTTGCGTTCTGCCTTATCGCATCCTTCGCCACCGAAGCCGGTCTGTTTACGC
>JAQCHR010000220.1 GCA_027619655.1 Pseudomonadota bacterium | reverse complement strand
TCAACGGGCTGGAAGACGGCCCGCCGCTGAAGACCGGGCTGGCGATCTGCGATTTCCTTGGCGCGATCCATCTGTATTCGGGAATCATGACGGCGCTGTATGAACGCAGCATCACCGGCAAGGGGCGGCTGGTCGAGGTCGCCATGCAGGAAGCGCTTTACCCGGCGCTGGCCAGCAACCTCGCCAGCCTGCAGCGCGGCGGCTGGAAGCCGCCGGTGCGGCGCGGCAATCGCCATCCGACATTCGGGTCGGCGCCCTACAATGTCTATCCCTGCCGGGACGGGCATATCGCCATCATCTGCGTCCGGGAAATCCACTGGACCAACCTGTTGCAGGTCATGGGGCGGCAGGACCTGGATGGGGAGGAACGCTTCGCCACCCAGGCGCTGCGCGCGCAGCATGAGGACGATATCGACGCCATCGTCGAGAACTGGCTGAAGGATTTGCCGAAGGCCGAGGCGACGCAGATCCTCAAGGACAACCGTATTCCCGCAGCGCCGGTGCGGGATCTGGTCGAGGTGACGGCGGACCGCCACATGCGCGAACGGGGCATGTTGCACGATGTCGACCATCCCGACATGGGCCATATCGTGCTGCCGACCAGCCCGCTGCGGTTCGGCGGCAGCCCGGAACCGGAACTGCGCGCGGAACCGGCCATCGGCGAGCACAATGCGGATGTGCTGGCCGACTGGCTCGGTTACGACGCCGCACGGATTGCGGCGCTGACGGCGGCGGGCGTCCTGTGTTGAGCTAACCCAGCGCTTCCTTGAAGCGGCGCATGGCGTCGATATGCGCATCGGGGGTCGATAGCCCGGCGCGCATGGTGTTGAGGCTGACATGCGTCGCGCCCAGCTCGCGCCACGCCTCGACCTCGGCGGCGCATTCTTCCGGCTTGCGGTTGCCGAGCGTAACCCGTCCGTCGATCTGGAAGGCGTCCGGATCGCGGCCCGCTTCCGTGATGTATCCGCGCATCTTCTGGATATAGTCGCGGCCCGCGGCGTTCACAGTTTTACCGTCCGCTTCAAATCCGCCGAATTGCGGCAACCAGCCGTCGCCCAGCCGTGCCGCGCGGCGCAGCACCGGTTCCGCCATGCCGCCGAACAGGATCGGGATCGGCCGCTGTACCGGCAGCGGGTTCAGGCCCGCATCGGGGATGCTGTGCCACTTGCCCTTGTAGGTGACGACGTCCTGGGTCCACAGCGCCCGCAACACCTCGACCTGTTCCTCCGACCGCTTGCCGCGATTGCGGAAATCCTCGCCCAGCGCCTCGTATTCGACCTCGTTCCAGCCGATGCCGATGCCCAGCCGAAGCCGTCCGCCGCTCAGCACGTCCACGGTGGCGGCCTGTTTCGCGACCAGCGCGGTCTACCGTTGCGGCAGGATCACGATTCCGGTGGTGAAGCCCAGGGTCGTGGTCTGCCCGGCCAGAAAGCCGAACAGGACGAAGGGTTCGTGAAACAGCGAGTCATGGTCGTAGGGCCCGGTCCAGTTGCGGGTGCGCGAATTCGCGCCGAGCACATGGTCGAAGGCCAGCAGGTATTCATAGCCCATGGCCTCCGCCGCCTGGGCATAGTCGCGCACGACGACGGGGTCGGGGCCGATCTCGATCTGTGGAAAAACGATGCCGATCTGCATTCTGGTTTCCTCCCTGTTGCGTTAAAGGCGGTACACCCGGGCCGCGGTATCATGGAACATCGCGGCGCGTTCGCCGGCGGTGTAGCCGGTTGTCAGTTTCTTAAACGAATTCCACAGAATGTTGTAACTGCAACTCACCATGTCGACCGGGAAGTTGGACTCGAACAGGCAGCGGTCGGGACGGAACTGTTCGATGGTGAATTCATACCAGGGCCGGGTGGCGGCCAGCAGCTCGTCGCTGGTCGGGGGCTTCGGGCGCTTCTCCCAACCGAAGCCGTTATAGACCATGTTGAGCCCGCCAAGCTTAGCGACGATATTGGGGCAGGTCGCCAGTTCGGCGATGTCCCCTTTCCAGTTGGCGAAGACCTCGTCCAGCCGGTCCGCATAGGGGCCGATGCGGATCGGGCAGCCGAAATGGTTGAGGACGATGGTGGTGTCCGGCAGGGCGCGGGCCAGGTCGGTCATTTCCGACAGTTGCGGATGCCGGCACAACCCCTCCAGCACCAGCCTGTGCGGTGCCAGTTCGGCCACGCCCCGGCGGAAGGTTTCATCCAGCAGCAGGTGCGGTTTCGGCAGGGTGCGCGTCCGCACCAGGCCGGGATACGGATCCCAGCCGGCGCCGTAGCGGATGCCGCGAAAACGCCCGTTGCCGGCGGCGATCTGCGCGTCGAGCACCCGGCCGACATCCGATCCCATTGTCAGGTCGGCCGTGCCGATGATGCCCGCTGCGACCTTGGTCCTCCCATACAGGCCGGAGGCGGCCATTGCGGCGATGCCGTTGGCGAATTCGGTTTCGCCGACAACGCGCATTTCCTCGGGCCCGTCGGCCCGGTACATGGTGCCGCATTCGATGAAGATCGTGGACACGATATTGTGGCCGCAGGTCACGTCGCGCCGGATGTCGTCCATCAGATAGCGCTCTGCGACGAATTCTTCGTAATGGTCCCACAGGTGATGATGCGAATCGCAGATCGGCAAATCCGGCTCGAGGGTTTCTTCCCGGACCTGTGCGAGCCAGTCGTCATTCCTTGCCATGTCTGGATCTTTCGGAGTTTCGCGGGGCGGAAACGGGGCTTCCATTCTCCTGGGGACGGTAGGTCGAAACCCCTTGTGGTTCAAGCCGGGCCTGTCGGTCGTTCGCGGCTGGAAATGGTATATTTCTTCAGTGGAATTCCCGGCTGGAAAACAGGATTTTCGCCTGTTCGCGCGGATGGCGGCGGGGCGGTCCCGGAACGGGATGGTCCGCATGGCCGCGTTCAGGGTTGGCCAGCCCGTCCAGCAGGGCGGAGCAATCCTCCAGTCGCGCGGCGATGAGATGGGTGACGATACCCTCGCGCTGGAGTTCTCCCGTTACCTTCAGCAACCGTGCGGTCAGCACGATGCGGCGGAACTGCTCGAAGGTTTTTGGCCAGACGATGATGTTGGCGGTGCCGGTTTCATCCTCCAGTGTGGCGAAGATGACGCCCTTGGCGGTGCCGGGGCGCTGGCGGGCGAGCACCAGCCCGGCGACAGTGATCTTCTCGCCGTGATCGGTGGTCTTCAGGGCTTCGGCCGGGACCGACCCCGCGAAACCGGCGCGCAGCAGCGCCATGGGATGGCCGCGCAGCGACAGGCGCAGCGCCTGGTAATCGGCGGCGATGGCTTCGCCGGGCGTCGTGTTGGGCAGGGTGACCGGCTGTTCCGTCCCCCAGCCGCTTTCGCCGGCGGCTTCGAACAGCGGCAAGGGCCGGGCGTCGCCGGATTTCGCGGCGGCGACGAAGCGGCGGGCCGCCCATAAGCCCTGGCGCCGGTACAGCCCCATGGAGGCGAAGGCATCGCTGCGCGCCAGCACCTCCAGCGCCTGTCCGTTCAGCCCGGCGCGGCGCCAGATCGCCGCCGGGTCGTCATAGCTGTTGCCACGCGCCGCGACGAGCCATTCGGCATCGGCCTCCTTCAGCCCCTTGATCTGCCGCAGCCCGAGCCGCAACGCGTAATCGCCGCTATTGTCCGGGTCGAGCTCCAGCGTGCAGTCCCAGTCGGAGAAATTCGCGTCGGGCGGCCGCACGGTCACGCCGTGTTCGCGGGCGTCGCGTACGATCTGCGCCGGGGCGTAGAAGCCCATCGGCTGGCTGTTCAGCAGCGCACAGGCGAAGACCGCCGGATAATGCCGCTTCAGCCAGGCGGAGACATAGACCAGCAGCGCGAAGCTGGCCGCATGGCTTTCGGGGAAACCGTATTCGCCGAAGCCCTCGATCTGGCGGAAGCAGCGTTCGGCGAATTCCGGGTCATAGCCGCGCGCGACCATGCCGCCGACCATCTTTTCCTGAAAGGTATGGATCGTGCCGGTATGGCGGAAGGTCGCCATGGCGCGGCGCAGCCGGTCGGCCTCGGACGGGGTGAAGCCGGCGGCGACGATGGCGATGCGCATCGCCTGTTCCTGGAACAGCGGCACGCCCAGCGTCTTGCCCAGCACCTGTTCCAGTTCGGCGGAAGGGAACTCGACCGGTTCTTCGCCGTTGCGGCGGCGCAGATAGGGGTGGACCATGTCGCCCTGGATCGGGCCGGGGCGGACGATGGCAACCTCGATCACCAGGTCATAGAAATTACGCGGCTTCATGTGCGGCAGGAAGGCCATCTGCGCCCGGCTCTCGATTTGGAACACGCCGACCGAATCCGCGATGCAGAGCATGTCGTAGACCGCCGGGTCCTCCGCCGGGACGGTGGCCAGGGTATAGGTCTTGCCATAATGGCTGTGCAGCAGGGCAAACGCCTTGCGGATGCAGCTCAGCATGCCGAGGCCGAGCACGTCGATCTTGAGGATGCCGAGCGTGTCCAGGTCGTCCTTGTCCCATTCCAGCACCGTCCGCTCCGCCATGGCGGCGTTTTCGATCGGCGCCAGTTCGTCCAGCCGGCCGCGGGTGATGACGAAACCGCCGACATGCTGCGACAGGTGGCGCGGGAAGTCCTGCAGCTGTTCGGTCAGCGCCAGCGCCATGCGGATGTGCGGTTCGGTCGGGTCGAGCCCGACCTCGCGCACCCGCGCCTCGTCCACGCCCTCGCCGGAGCGGCCATGGACCTGCCCGGCCAGCAGGGTCACCGTATCGCTGGACAATCCCAGCGCCTTGCCGACCTCGCGCACCGCGCTGCGTGACCGGTAGCGGATCACGACACCGGTCATCCCGGCGCGCTCCCGCCCGTATTTCTTGTAGATATACTGGATGACTTCCTCGCGCCGTTCATGTTCGAAGTCGACATCGATATCGGGCGGTTCGTCACGCTCGGCGGAGACGAAGCGCTCGAACAGCAGGTCGAGCCGCGCCGGATCGACCGAGGTGATGCCGAGGCAGTAACAGACGGCGGAATTGGCGGCCGAGCCGCGCCCCTGGCACAGGATGCCCTGGCTGCGGGCGAAGGCGACGATGTCGTAAACGGTGAGGAAATAGGGCGCGTAGCGCAGCTCGCCGATCAGCGCGAGTTCGTGTTCGAGCTGCGCCCGGACCTTCGGGTTCGGCCCGCCGGGATAGCGGCCGCGCGCCCCTTCCCAGGTCAGTTCCGCCAGCCGCTGCTGCGGCGGCTGGCCATCGGGGGAGACCTCGTCGGGATATTCGTAGCGCAACTCGTCCAGCGAAAAGGTGCAGCGCTCGGCGATTTCCTGGGTCCGGGCAAGGGCGTCGCCATAGCCTTCGAACAGCCGGGCCATCTCCGTTGCCGGTTTCAGGTGGCGTTCCGCATTGGCGTCGAGCCGCAGGCCGGCGGTGTCGATGGTGCATTTTTCCCGGATGCAGGTCAGCACATCCAGCAGGGGACGGCGCGACCGGGCCTGCATGCGCACGTCGTTCACGGCCACCATCGGCACCCCGGCCCGCGCCGCCAGCGCCGCGCGGCGCGCCAGCCGCTGCCGGTCATCGCCCCGGCAGAAATTGTGCCCGGCCAGATACACCGCGCCCGGAAAGGCGGCATGCAGGGCGGCGATCTGCGGGCAGGATGCATCATCCGCGGTTTCTTCCGGCAGCGCGATGAAGACGAAGCCTTCGCCGCTGGCAAGCACGTCATCGCGATAGAGCTCGCATGCCCCCTTGGGCGCGCGGCGGCGGCCCAGCGTGATCAGCCGCGACAGCCGGCCATAGGCGTCCCGGTCGGTCGGATAGGCGAGCAGGCTGATCCCGTCCATGAGGTCGAGCCGCGCCCCGGTGATCAGCCGGATTCCGGTTTCCTTCGCCGCGGCATGGGCGCGGACCACCCCGGCCAGGCTGTTGCGGTCGGTCACGGCAATCGCCCTGTGCCCCAGGAGTTCGGCCTGCAGGACCAGTTCATGCGGATGCGCCGCGCCGCGCAGGAAGCTGAAATTGGTTGTGACCTGGAGTTCTGTGTACATGCGGGTGGTTTACGCAAACAAGCCGTGCAGGAACCATTCGGGGGCGCGGTCGCGGCGCGGTAGGCCGTGGCGGAAGATCCAGAAGCGCCGGCCATCGGTATCCTCGACCTGCCAGTAATCCCGCGTGCCGGACAGGCCGGGCAGGGCCTGCACCCACCATTCCGGGGCGATCCGTTCCGGCCCTTCGGCGGTCCGGACATAATGATCGACCCGGCGCCAGCGGAACCGTTCGGGCGGGTCGTCCGGATGTTCCGGCGGGGACAGCGGGATCGCCTCGATCCGTTCCGGCCGGTCGAACAGGCGCAACGGCCGCGCCGGGCCGGCGGGCCAGGCGAAGCGCATGGCGCCGGCCAGCGCCGGCATGGGCCGCGATGCCCGTTCCGGCAGGTGGCTGGGAAAGGCGGTCAGCCGGACCACCCGGTTGAAACTGACCCGGTTGCCGATCCGGTCGATCAGCGGAGCCAGTTCCCCGGCCAGCAAAGGGCTCTGTTCGCCTGTTTCCGGAGCGGTGGATAACAGGGGTTTCGTGTCGGCATCGGGCAGCGCTTCGCTGACCGTGGCGGCCAGGGTCATGGCCTCGATCCCGAAACCGCCT
>JAQCHR010000219.1 GCA_027619655.1 Pseudomonadota bacterium | reverse complement strand
GCACCGGGCCATGATGCGCTGATGAGTAGCCTGAAACGGGCGGCCATGTCACATGAAAAAGGCGTTCTGTTCGTCAGTTCGGGAATCGACATCACCCAGCCGCTTAAAAAGCAGGCGGACAGTTTCTGGTGGGCCGGGCGCAGTTTTGCCGGAATCACCAGGCCTTTCGAATCCTTCCGCCGGGTCGTTCGCGGCTATGATCCCGACCATGGCGGTTACTATGAAACACTGGATACGCTGACGATTGACGGCGGCTGCGGCTTCGGCGGGCGGCTGATCGCGGTATGCCTGTCGCCCGAAGGCGAAATCATCGAGCGACTGGAATCCTGACGGCGCATCGGCCGAAACCAGCCGGACCGTTTCGCCGAAATTTAAGTCATTTCCCGCTTTTTTCCGCCTAATTTCTCATCGCATTCTTCATAACCAATTGATAAATAACGATCATAAAGAAGACCAAATTGGTCCATATTTTGCTTCGAAAATGAACCCGAGCGTGATATATTCGTTTCTATTAATAGGGAACCATGTTGCATATCGCTGGTTGTAGCGAGAAAGGAGATGCATGGCTTATATCGATGATCCGCAGACCCAACGGGCAAATCTGAGATATGTCCGGGCATCGATGCGGGAGCCCCTTCTGGAACGCGACGTCGAGTTTGAACTCGCCAAACGCTGGCGTAACGCGAAAGACGAAGATGCGCTGCATAAGCTGGTGCAGGCCTATGCGCGGCTCGTCGTCAGTACGGCATCGCGCTACCGCAAT
This sequence comes from Pseudomonadota bacterium, assembly GCA_027619655.1. Lineage (GTDB taxonomy): Bacteria > Pseudomonadota > Alphaproteobacteria > UBA8366 > MarineAlpha4-Bin1. The sequence continues at coordinate 5,845 of JAQCHR010000219.1, read as the reverse complement.
TATGGTCTGCTGATCGGTGACCTCGTCCAGGAAGGTAATATCGGCCTGATGCAGGCTGCGGCGAAATTCGATCCCGAACGCGAAGTGCGTTTCTCCACATATGCCTCCTGGTGGATTCGCTCCGCCATCCAGGATTACATCCTGCGCAACTGGTCGATCGTACGCACGGGGACGACGGCGGCGCAGAAAACACTGTTCTTCAATTTCAGGCGCCTGCGGGCCCGGATCGGCGATTCGCCATCGGACCGCCTGACCGATGCGGGGCGTGAAAAAATCGCAACGGAACTGCGCGTAAAATATGCCGAAGTCGAATCCATGGAAAATCGCCTGAGCGGCGGCGATCATTCCCTGAACGCCGTCGTCGCCGACGGTTCCGAAGACAGCTGGCAGGATTTTCTCGCCGATCCGCGCCCGACGCCTGAAGATATCGTGACGGACCAGTGGGATCGCGACGTGAGCATCCACTGGCTGAACGAGGCGTTGAAGGCTCTTTCGCCGCGCGAACAGAAAATCATCCGCAAGCGCCGCCTGCGTGAGGATGGCGCCACGCTGGAGGAACTGGGGCGGGAGCTGGGCGTCAGCAAGGAACGCGTCCGGCAGCTTGAACACCGCGCCCTGTCAAAAATGCGGGACAGCATCAGCGGGAACGTCGAACGCCCTGCGGACCTGCTGATCGACGCATAACGCAATCCCCGTACGGGTGGATTTTGCGCGCCGGGCTTTTTGCGGCTATTCGACGACCAGCTTTACGCGGTTGCGACCGTTGAGCGACCCGTTCTCCTCCAGACCGTTCAGGACCAGAAACCGTTCTCGCGGATATTTGTCAAACGCCATCCGTGCCGCGTAAGTCCTGGCAGAGGCGCCGGCATCCGCCTGAACCACCTGCAGCCGTTTGGGTTTCAGCGCCGCCGCCTGAACCGGTGTTATGCGCCGGAAACTGAAGGTCGTCCGCTGCAGGGGCACGGTCAAGCGCCGCATCACGGCTGTCGGCGCCAGGAACATGAAGCGGAAAATCCGGCGCGAATCGAACCGGATCGCCAGCAGGCGCAGTTCGGCGGCGGCATTGCCGATCTTGCCGCTCACGGTTGCGGTCGCGGCTTCGAACCCGTTGATAGTGATGGCTTCCAGCCCATTGAGGCGAATGCCGGATGCCCAGTCCCGGGCGATATAGGTGCTCATGTTGCCCTGAAACGGTTTAGGTGCGTTGTCGAACACGATCTGCGCCTGGTCCGCCGCTGAACTGGCCACGACCTGTTCAGGCGTGTTGCGCAGGATAACCCCGTCGGGCACGGTGAATTCGAACCGCAATTCAGGATGAACGAAACGCTGGCCGCGGACATACCCCTGATCGGGCCCGTCGCCGAAAATCATCCCGTTGATCGTATCGAGGTAGGTGTCGCGCTGCCGGACCTGCGATACGCGCGCCCCGTTGGCGGCGAGGGCGGCTGCCTGCTGGACGCGAGCGATGGTCCGGGGATGCGTCGCGGTGATGTCATACGCGTCGATATCCGTGGGCGACCGTCCGGCGACCAGGGCTTCGAGCTGGCTATTTGCCCGCATTTTCTCCAGGAAACTGGTCATGGCGTTGGCGTCATAGCCGGCCCGTCCCAGATACCGGATGCCAAGCATGTCCGCTTCCAGTTCCTGGTCGCGGGAGTAGCTTTGCAGGTAAAGCCCGGCAACGCCGCCGGCAAGCTGCGAGGCTTCGCCGCCAACGACGGCGCCGAGCAGCCCGGCGCCCAGTTGTGCGAGCATGGCCCGGCTGCGGCGTTGTGCGGAATGGCGCGCGACGACATGACCGATTTCATGGCCCAGCACGCCGGCCAGTTCGGCTTCGTCCTCCGCCAGGGCCATGAGTCCCCGCGAGATGTAAACGAATCCGCCCGGCAGCGCGAAAGCATTGACGATCGGGCTGTTGAGCAGGGTAAAGGTGAATCCCAGATTTGGCGTTTCCGACGCGGCGGCAAGTCGCCCGCCAATCGTGGCGACATAGCCGCCGGCGGCCGGATCGTCATAGACGCCGCCGAATTGCTGCAAAATCTTGGGATGCTCCTGCATGCCCAGCTGTTTTTCATCTTCGGCGCCCGTAAGCAGGAAGTCCTGCTTGCCGGTCGCCGGATTGACGGCGCAGCCGCCAAGCCCCAGCGTCAGCCCGGTACAGGCTGCCAGACCGCAAAAATGGCGCCGGGAAAGTGTCATACCGTCATGTCTCCATTGTCTGCCCGCTAACGTCTAAACGGGATATTGGCCATCCCTGTTCCCATCTCAATCGATAAATTCAATCTGTTCCGGATGGGTCGCTTCGATCATAGGACCGTTTCGGGATTGCACCCAGCCACGAACCCGGATGCGCCGCCCTTCAAGATTTGCCGGGTTCAATACCGTATCCGGGAACAGTCGCCGCACCTTCGCGCCGATCGAAACCGTGAAGTCGCTGCGCCAGTCGTCGCCGAAATTAAGATATGTCCATTGCCGGACAGTTGCCACCGCCTTGACCGTCCCCTCGACAATATGAAAACCGCCTGTGGCGCCGGCGAGGTCCATGGCGTCGCGCACGTAATAGAAAGGGTGTCGCCAGATGCCGCGCCGGGCCCTGCGCGCTTCCTGTTCGAAGGCCAGCAACTCGCTGACGACTGCCCGATTATCGGCAAAGCTGTATACCCGCGCCATGCCAAGACGCAGCAGTTCGGCCTGAATCCAGACGCCATCTGAATCGTGCAGATGCGCCAGTTGCCGTTTGTAACGGTCAACGCGGCGGCCGCCATAGGACAGCGATACGACCTTGTCCTGCGCCAGTTCCTCCAGCGCGGCTTTGGCATCATCGGCGAGCGGCCAGGCCTTGAAGTTCGGCCGGCCGAGCGGCAGTTTGGGCGCCTGAATGCCGACCAGTCGCACTTCGCGCCCGTCTTCCAGAACCAGGGTATCGCCATCGACAATTTCGACAACCCTGCCGGCGCCATCCGGCGCCAGCGCGGCGGGGGCCGACATTGGCAGCACGAGCAGTACGTACAGAGCAGCTGTGAAGCGGAACATGTCGATTTTCCGTGGCGCGCGGGGTTAATTTGGACTATCTCCGGCGTCAGCTTAGAACAATTGCCATACCGGCGGGAGAATTGCGTCATGAACCGGAAGGACCTCTTTCCGGAGATAGAGCCCTATGCGCAGGGTTATCTCGCAGTCGATGCACCCCATGAGCTCTACTGGGAGGAATCGGGCAATCCGGCCGGCGTTCCGGTGCTTTTTCTCCATGGCGGTCCGGGTGCGGGAGCGATGCCGGCCCACCGGCGGTTTTTCGACCCACAGCACTACCGGATCGTCATTTTCGATCAGCGCGGCGCGGGCCGGTCGCGCCCGGCCGGGGATTTGACAGAGAATACGACGCCCAATCTGGTCGACGACGTGGAAGTGCTGCGCCGTTTCCGGGGAATCGACAAATGGCTGATCTTCGGTGGATCCTGGGGGTCGAGCCTGGCGCTGGCCTATGCGGAAAAACATCCCGAACGCAGCCTCGGCCTCATCTTGCGGGGAATCTTCCTGTGCCGCCGAGACGAGATCACCTGGTTTCTGGAAGGGATGGGCCGGATTTTCCCGGAAGCCTGGAACGCCTTTGCCGAATTCCTGCCCGATGCAGAACGCGCCGACCTGCTGGGAAATTATTATCGCCGGCTGACGGCGCCGGATCCGGATATCCACCTGCCGGCGGGCGCCGCATGGAGCCGGTATGAAAGCGCGTGTTCCACCCTGCTGCCGAACCCGGAAGCGTCGGCGCCGATCGGCGACCTGACCAAGGCGCTGGGCCTGGCGCGGATCGAAGCGCATTATTTTGTCAATGACTGCTTTCTGGAAGAACGGGCGCTTCTGGAAAATGCGCACAGGCTCAAGGGGGTGCCCGGCGTCATCGTGCAGGGACGTTACGATATGGTTTGCCCGATCGCATCGGCCGCCTTGCTTGCGGCGGCATGGCCGGACGCCACCTATGTCGTCGTTCCCGATGCCGGTCATTCGGCGATGGAACCAGGTATCCGAACGGCGCTCGTTCAGGCCACGGAGCGGTTCAAGCACCGGGTTGCGGGCTGACCGGCATGAAATTCATTCTTGCAACCGTGCACTACCTCCGTAATAGTCGGCGGCGTAATTTCGGGGACCGGGGTGAAGATGGCAGGAATCAGGGGATTTGCCGCAGCACTGGGGGTAGTGCTGTTGCTGGGATGGGGCGGCGGCGCGTCCGCGGGTGACGACCCGGCCTTTATTACATTCCATGCCGGCGGGTATGACGTGAACGACAATGAGACCGCGGGACAGTTCAATCTGGAATTCCGGTCAGACTGGGACGAATGGTATGTGAAGCCCTTCGTGGGCCTCATGGCGACCACTGATGCGGCGTATTACGGGTATGGCGGATTCCTGCTGGATATCTATTTTGGCAACAGGATTGTGTTTACGCCGAATGTTGCCGTGGGCCTCTATTCGGATGGTGACGGCAAGGACCTGGGCTCGACGATCGAATTCCGGTCCGGCGTGGAACTCGCCTACCGGTTCGATAACCGGGCGCGGGTCGGCGTTGCATTCCACCATATCTCGAATGCGGGGATTTCAGACAAGAACCCCGGCACCGAGACCCTGACCCTCACCCTGTCCCTGCCGCTGAGCACCGTGTTCGCGGATTGACCGTTACGCGACCTGACGCTACCTGCCAAGGACGTCCGGGTTGACGACATTGATCGGCGCACCGCTGTCGAACGCCAGGATCTGATCGAAAATATCCGCGAACTGCAATTCGTATTCCTCATGTGACACATAGCCGATATGCGGCGTGCACACGACACTCGGCATGGCAAAGAGCGGATGGTCGCTATTGCGGACCGGTTCTTCCTCGAACACATCGACGGCGGCCATGCCCGGTCGTCCGGCGCGCAGCGCATCGACCAGGGCGCCCGGCGCAATGAGGCCTGCCCGGCTGGTATTGACGATCAGGGCCGTCGGCTTCATGCGGGCAAGATCCTGCGCGGCGACGATGCCGCGAGTCGGATCGACCAGACGCATGTGCAGCGAGAGGACATCGCATGCCTCAAAGAATGCGTCCTTGCCGGACGCCACCGCAAAACCATCGGCCGCGGCCCGGGCCCGGGCTTCCTCGCGCGCCCAGACCAGAACCTTCATGCCGAACACCCTGCCGTATTCCGCCACGGCCTTGCCGATGCGGCCATAACCATAGATGCCCAGGGTCTTGTGCCGCACCGAATGGCCGACGCCGATCTGCCAGTTTCCCGCGCGCAGCGACGCCATTTGCTGCGGTATCTGCCGCATCGCCGCCAGGACCAGCCCCCAGGTCAACTCCGCCGTGGCGTAGGAGGGCGTCCCGGCATGCATGTTGGAACACACGACCACGCCGCGCGCCGTACAGGTGTCGATATCGATATGGGGAAACACGCTGCGCTGGCTGATCAGCCGCAGCTTGGGCAGGCGCTCCAGCAGGGGCGTGCGGATCTTGGTGCGCTCCCGGATCAGCACCAGCGCTTCGGTATCCGACAGGCGTTCGGCGAGGGGCTCTACGTCCTGCACATGGTCGTTCCAGATTGTCACGTCATGTCCCTCCAGCCGGGTAAAGCAGTCGAGGGTGCGCACTGTGTCGTGATAATCGTCCAGTACCGTAACTTTCATGTCCTGCGCCTTTCGTCGATCGACGTCTCCGCCGGTTCACCGCTTTAACTTGTGCGGGTCGGGGAAAGATAAGTTAATAGAGATTGGTCATTTTCCGAAGTGAGGAAAGGAATATCCCATGCGCGCCGTACTGGTCGACCCGAATGCGCCGGGATGTCTTGCCCTAACCGACACGCCCGAACCT
>JAQCHR010000218.1 GCA_027619655.1 Pseudomonadota bacterium | reverse complement strand
ACGCCGCCGTCATCGCCGATGTGATGACAACGGCGGAACGCGACGGCTGTGAATCGCACGGGCTGTTCCGCATGCAGGGCTATTGCGACTGTGTGAGGGTGGGGCGTACCGATGGCAAGGCGGTGCCGGTGCTGCATGACGATGCACCGGGCCTGCTGCGGGTCGATGCGATGCACGGTTTCGCCGCGCTGGCGATGATCGCCGGGCGGCCGGTTCTGGCGGAGAAAGCCCGGGCGCAGGGCATAGCCGCAATGGCGGTGACCAATGCGCATCACTACGCCGCGCTGTGGTACGATGTCGACTGGCTGGCGGAGAACGGCCTGGTTGCAATGGGCTTCGTCAATTCGCAGTCCTTCGTGGCGGGGACCGGCGGCAAGCGAAAACTCTACGGCACCAATCCGATGGCCTTCGCCTGGCCGCGCCCGGACGGGCAGCCGCCGATGATCTTCGACCAGGCTTCCAGCGCCTCGGCGCGCGGCGAAATCCAGATCCATCTGCGCGAAGGCCGGACGCTGCCCGAGGGCTGGGCCATCGACCCGGACGGCAACCCGACCACCGACCCCGAAGCCGCGCTCGCCGGGGCGCAACTTCCCTTCGGTGGCTACAAGGGCGCGGCGATCGCGATGATGGTCGAACTTCTGGCGGTCGGCCTGACCGGCGGAAAATTCGGTTTCGAAAGCCATGCGGAGGGCCATACCGATGGCGGCCCGTCCGAAGGCGGCCAGCTTCTGATCGCCATTGATCCGTCCCGGTTTGGCAACGGCGCCGGTGCGCCGGCCCATGCCGAACTGTTGTTCCGGGAAATCCTGGCTGAGGAAGGCACGCGGCTGCCCTCCGACCGCCGCTACGAGATGCGCAAGCGCACCCCGGTCGAGGGCATCACCATCCCGCGATCGCTGGACGAGACGATACGGGGGCTCTGTGGCGATTGAAATGCCATACGACGCCAGGGTTTCGGCATCAGCGTCGGATACCGCCGTAATGGGGCGGCAGTGCTTGGCCGGGGACGGATGAAGCGGTTCGGGATTAACGGATGACTTGAATGCACCATCTTAGCAGGCGCGCGTGGAACCGGGTTCCTTGGCAATGGCGGCGTAGCGCGTCAATTCAGTTCTGGCGGCGGCCTCTGCCGGCCGCGTGGCTGAATTTCCGGACAGGTTAGCCAGCAGCCAATCGATATCCTCGCCAATATTGCCGCGGCCTACCGTTTTTCTGGTCGGGGCAGGCATCAGGGTGCCCCCGTCAAGCTGGCCCAGAATGAAGCGAAAGGCATAATTCGGTGACAGACCCATTCGCAGGTCGGCCACGCTGACTTCATCACCCTGCACCATGATTCGGTAATAGCCCTGGCTGAATTCCGCCACCCGGGCGATGCGGTCATCATCCGGTGAACAGGGTTTGATCCGCAGGCTGCGTTGATACGCATAGAACGCCGCATCACCGGAACGGCCGAAAACCGGCATATACAGGGTGAAACTCGTGTCGCCGTCGATGCCGATAACATTCCAGAACAGGGTATTGAACGGTGTCGGGGTGGCGATCATCTGGTCGGGCCCGATGCCATGACTTGCCAGCAGGTCATTCGCCTTTCCGGTTACGACTTGCTGCGCCAGGAGCGACCAGGCCAGATACGCGGTCGAAAGGCCGAGGGCGATACCCGGCACGTATCCGTATCGCGGTGTCCAGCGCCGACTGAAACCGGCCCAGACCGTCGCGATGAGCAAGGGTATCGTATAGAGCGGATCAATGATGAATATCGATCCAAGGGAAACGGGCGCCGTCCAGAACGGCCAGAACAGGCGGGTTCCGTAAATCGTGCAGGCATCCAGCAGGGCATGGGTCGCAAGGCACAGGAATACGGCAAGCCAGGCGCGCGCGCGGTCATCCGACAATGCCTTGAATGACCGCCTTACGACCTCACCCAGGACGGGTGTCAGGGCGGCGTGGACGAACAGGGAATGGCTCCAGCCCCGGTGCTGCACAAAGGATTCGATGGGATCGTCATGCGTCAGAAAGACATCCAGATCCGGTAACGTGCCGAGCACACCGCCGGTCAGGGCGGCGCGTCCCGGGCCGATTTTGCGACCCAGAACGGCAACGCCGACGCAAGCCCCGAGGGCAAATTGAGTAATACTGTCCATTGGTTACAAGGGCCCGATCATGGTCTGGATTGATGTAAACTCAGCCTGCTTAGTCATTATACGCGGATGATCGCGAACAGGATGATTCGCAATGGGAATGGACCGTTCTTTTCCGCGAATCGATGCCCTAAGCCTTGCCCTTCCGCGCCGCGAGCCATTTCAGCAGGGCGGGCGCGAGGTGGATCGGGATCTGGCTGGCGGCAAAATAGATCCAGGACAATTCGGGAATGGCGCCCCCGGTGGCCGCAATCAGCAGGCCGAGATTGCGCAGCGAGGTCATGATACCAAGCGCCAAGGCCTGTTCGCGCCCGGCCCGCAGGAACAGCAGGACTGTCACGCCGTAATAGGTGGCGAACAGGGCCAGTGCCAGCAGCGACACCCATAAAACGGTCATCGGTTCGCGCCGCAGCGACGGCAGGAAAAACTCCATGATCGGCGCCGCGAATATATACAGGACGATGATGTTGATACCGTCGATTTCCGCCCGGAAGCGCCGGATCCTCTCCAGCCCTGCACACCGGCGGATTACCACCGAAATGATGATCGCGCTGGCCAGAATAGCCAGCAGTTTCAGGCCCAGCGCCAATGGCGGTACGGACAGTTCCGCGCCGATGTACAGCCAGGCAAAGAACGGCGCAGTCAGCGGGATCAGGGCGGTGCTGGCGACAAGTACGATCAGCACCAGCGTGGCATCAAGCCCCATCAGCATGACCAGCGCCGGGGCCGCCATCATCGGCGAGGCTGAAAACTGCATGACAAGCCCGGTGAAGAGGTCGGGGGCAGCCTCCCGAACGCCGAGCAGCAGGCAGGCGCCGCCAAACAGGGCCGGAATGCCGATGACCATCCAAAGGGTGGCGGCGATGCCGATATGCGGCCGGCTGAGATGGAGGCGCAGCACCCCGATATCGACGCGAATGAAGGCAATACACAACAGGGCGACGACGATCTCCGTCAGGTAGCCCTTCATCATCGCGCCGACCTGCGGCGTCGCCATGGCGATGAACACGACAGCGGCAACCGCCGTCGTACCCTGCCGGCCCAGCCAGGCAAGCGGTGCGAAAAGATTGCTCATGGGGAGGCTGCGCCGATCCGGGCCATGTGTGGTTCTGTTTTCATGGCCGCAGTCTATCGACTAGTATCGCCCGGCGAAATCCAACAGGGAAACGGGACGGGCATGGCGGAAGCACAGGGAACAGCGCGGCTGGCGGTGGATGTCGGGGGCACCTTCACCGACGTGGTTATCGAGAAGGACGGGAACCGCACCACGGCAAAGGTCCTGACCACCAGCCACGCGCCGGAAGAAGGCGTGCTGGACGGCGTCGATGCGGCGCTGAAATCTGCAGGACTGGTCATGGCGGATATCGGCATACTGATCCATGGCACGACGCTCGCGACCAACGCCATCATCGAACGCAAGGGCGCGGTTACGGCGCTGATCACGACCGAAGGATTCCGCGATGTCCTCGATATCGCTTACGAAACCCGCTACGACCAGTATGACATCTTTCTCGACAAGATTGCGCCGCTGGTGCCGCGCTACCTGCGCTTCTCGGTACCGGAACGTCTGTCTGTCAGCGGCGCGGAACTGAAACCGCTTGACGAAGCCGCCGTCGAATCGCTGTTGCCGAAACTGGATGCGGAAGGGGTCGCCAGCGTCGCCATCGGCTTCCTGCACAGCTATGTCGATGGCAGTCATGAGCAAAGGGTGCGGGAGATTATTTCGGCAAAGCGGCCGGACTGGACCGTGACCCTGTCATCCGAGGTCTGCCCGGAAATTCGCGAATACGAACGCTTCACCACCGCCACGGCCAATGCCTATGTCCAGCCGCTGATGGGGCGCTACCTGACCAAGCTGAATGCGGAACTGGAGACGCGCGGATTCAGGGGGGCGCTGTTCATGATGACTTCGGGTGGTGGGCTGACGACACTGGAAACCGCCGTACGCTTCCCGATCCGGCTGGTCGAATCCGGCCCGGCCGGCGGCGCAATCCTGGCGACCGGCGTGGCGCGGGCGACTGGCGTCGCCAAGGCGCTGTCCTTCGACATGGGCGGCACCACGGCCAAGATCTGCCTGATCGAGGATTACACCCCCGAAGCGGGCCGCAGCTTCGAGGTTGACCGCCAGGCGCGGTTTCAGAAGGGCAGCGGCCTGCCGCTGCGCATTCCCGTCATCGAAATGGTGGAAATCGGCGCTGGTGGCGGATCCATCGCCAGTATCGATTCGCTGCAGCAGATCGCCGTCGGGCCGCGAAGCGCCGGGTCCAATCCCGGTCCCGCCTGTTACGGTCGCGGCGGCACGGCGCCGACCGTGACCGATGGCGACGTGACCCTGGGCCGGATTGATCCGGTAAGCTTTGCCGGCGGAAAGGTACCCCTTTATCCCGACAAGTCGCTTGCCGCCCTGGAAACGAACATTGGCGGCCCGCTGGGGCTTAGCGGCGAATTGGCTGGGTATGGCGTGATTGAGATGGTCGACGAGAACATGGCTAACGCGGCGCGGGTGCATTCCATCGAGCGCGGCAAGGTAATCGCCGACCATACCATCATCGCTTTTGGCGGGGCGGCCCCGCTGCATGCCTCGCGGCTGGCGGAGAAACTGGCCATCGACCGGATCATCGTACCCACCAATGCCGGTGTCGGCTCGGCGGTCGGGTTCCTGCGCGCCCCCATCGCCTATGAGGTCGTTCGCAGTCGTTACATGCCGCTGCGCGACTTCGACGCCGGGCAGGCCAATGCCCTGCTGGATGCGATGCAGGATGAGGCGCTCGGCGTGGTGCGTTCCGGTGCCGGCGATGCCGCGCTGACGGAAAAGCGCATCGCCTTCATGCGTTATATGGGGCAGGGGCATGAAATCGTGGTGCCGCTGCCCAACCGGACGCTGACGGTCGACGATGCCGCCATGCTGAAACAGATCTACGATCGGGAGTACGAGGTGCTGTATGGCCGTACGATTCCCGACGCGGATATCGAGGTACTGACCTGGGCCATGACCATCAGCACCGGCGAAGCGGAACAGGCGCCGGTCGCGGACCCGCCCGATATCGATACGCCGCCGCCATCCGGACGCCGCCCGGTGTTCGATCCGGTGACGCAGAGCTTTGCCGAAATCGCGCAATACCGGCGCGATGACCTGTTGCCGGGCATGCGCGTTGCGGGCCCCGCGATTATCGCGGAAGATGAGACATCCACTTTCGTTTCCGCCAGTTTCAACGCACGGATCGACGCGTCCGGTTTCATCGTCATGGAACGGAGCGCTTGAAACGAAAACAACGACAACGCATAAGAATCCTTAGGGGGAATCAATGAAAATCAAGGAAGTACGCACGACTTTCCTGGAGCTGCCGTTCAAGGTAATGCCGTCGCTGCAGGCCGGTTTCAACCGGCCGCGCCAGATTCTGGTGGTCGAGATCGAAACCGAATCCGGCCTCGTCGGCATGGGCTACCAGCTTTACCTGCGCGAAGGTTTCCGTACCACCGCCGCGGCTATTGCCGAGCTGATCACACCCCGGATACTGGGCCGTGACGCCACGGAAGTGGAAGGAATCTGGCGCGATATCTGGCGCTCGACCTTCGCCGATGGCCGCGGCGGCGCCCCCCTGCTGGGTCTGTCGATCATCGATGTGGCGCTCTGGGACCTCGTCGGCCAGAAAGCAGGGATGCCGCTGCATCGCCTCTGGGGCAATTACCGGACGAAAGTACCTGTTTACGGGTCGGGCTGCTGGCGCGGCATGGGCGGCGAGGGCATGGCGGAAAAGGCCAAGCGTTTCGTCTCCGAAGGCTACAAGGCGATAAAGATGCAGGTCGGCCATATCTGGACCGACACGCAGGATGTCGCCAATGTGAAAATGGTGCGCGACGCCGTCGGACCGGAAATCGACATCATGGTCGATGTCAATATGGCCTGGACGGCTGACAAGGCCATCCTGATGGGGCGCAAGCTGGAAGCGTACGATATCTACTGGCTGGAAGAGCCGGTCATTCCGGACGATTTCGCCGGCTATGCCCGAATCGCCGACAAGCTGGACCTGCGCGTCGTGGGCGGGGAAAGCCATTTCACCCGGTTCGACCTCAAGCCGTTCTTCGAGAACCCCAACCTGCCGATCCTGCAGCCGGACGTGGTGCGCGGGGGCCTTACTGACCTGCGCAAGACAGCGGCCATCGCCGATACCTGGGGGATGACCATTGCGCCGCATCTTTATCCGGAACTGATGATCCATATCGCGGCCTCGATTCCAAATGCGCTCATTCTCGAGAATATGGAATTCATGGACGACCTGTGGGTCGAGTGGGCCGCGCCGGTAAACGGCATGATCACCGCCCCGGAGACGCCCGGCCATGGCCTGCGCTTCAAGCCGGAAATCCTGAAAGACTGCGCGATTCAATAGTTACCGGGTTGGGAAATATACCGGTCCTGGTAATGATCGGGATCGGTATATCCACAACGGTCTGTTGTTTATCGGCTTTCCGGAAAA
>JAQCHR010000217.1 GCA_027619655.1 Pseudomonadota bacterium | reverse complement strand
CCGTTAAACGTGGGCACCAAGCGTTAGATTCGTTCCACTAGTATAGCCGCGTCTGTCCGGCTGGTGGGGAAATATCCCCGTGCCCGGCGACACCGGGCTTGCCTTTCCGCGCTTGCCTCCCCGATAGTAACCGTCTTCGTCATCTTTTCCGGGAGGCATGTCATGACCAATGTGTTGACGGCGGAACAGATCGCGGCGTACCGCCATGACGGGTTCCAGTTTCCACTGGCGGGGATCGGCGCGGAACATGCGCGTCGGGCAAGGGCGGACCTGGAAGCCTATGAGGCCGACATGGGCGGCAAGCTGACGGAAATCGACAGGGCGGCCCGCTACAAGCTGCATGTAAAACTGCCCTGGGCGCATGGCATCGTCACCCATCCCGCGGTCCTGGACGCGGTGGAAGCGGTGATCGGCCCCGATATTCTGGTCTGGACCAGCACGTTTTTCATCAAGGAGCCGAAGACCCCGGCGGTCACCCTGTGGCACCAGGACGCGACCTATTTCGGCCTGCGCCCGCATGAGCATATCACCGCCTGGGTCGCATTGAGCGACGCCTCCGCCGTTTCCGGCTGCATGACCTTCATCCCGGAAGGCGGCGCGCCGCGGCTGTATCACCACAAGGCGAATGCGGATCCGAACTCCATGAATGGCGGCGGGCAGACCATCGTCGAGGAATTCGACCGGGGTTCCGGCGTGCGCGGCATGCTGCATGCCGGCGAATTCTCGCTGCACCACACGCTGTGCATTCACAGTTCCCCGCCGAACGAATCGGACGACCGCCGCATCGGATTGGGCATCAGCTATATCCCCGCCAGCACCCGGCATATCGGCACGACGCGGCAGCGCGCCATGCTGGTGCGGGGCGAGGACCGCTACGGCCATTTCGAACTGGAGCCGCATCCCGGCGCGGATACCACCGCCAACCAGACTGAATACGACCGGAGCATCGCCAGCTACAATACCGGCTATGCGGAACAGATCGCCTGGCATGAGGCAGGCCGCGTCCGCAGCTGATCCGGTAACAAACGCAACGAGGGGGGAATACCATGTCGCTGACACGCGAGAACGCCAACCGCATCGCCGATGCGGCCATCGCCAGGGCAGAGGAACTGGGCATCGGCATCAATGTCGCGGTGGTGGATGGCGGCGGGCGGCTAATCGTCTTCCAGCGCATGGACAACGCCGCCTGGGCCGGGATGTATGGCAGCCAGGGCAAGGCTATCGCTTCCGTCGCCTTCGGCCGCTCCAGCGCCGAACTGCAGGAACGCGCGGCGCATCCGACCCTGATCGGCATCCGCGCGGCGGAGGGCGAACACATGATCTTCGGCCAGGGCGCGATGCCTGTGTTCCGCGACGGCAAGGTGATCGGCGCCTGCGGCGTCGGCGGCGGCACCTCGCAGCAGGACGAGGATTGCGCCATTGCGGGGATTGCCGCGCTCGGATAATCCCGCCGTCAGGGCGCCACCGCGATGGCAGTAATTTCCACCAGCGAATCCGGGCGATTCAGCGCCTGTATGGTGACCAGCGTCGAGGACGGGTAACTGTCTTCGCGGAAAAACTCCTTCCGCACCTCGACGAAGTCGAGATTGTAGCGCACGTCGGTGATATAGCCGGTCATGGTGACCACATGGTCGAGGGTCGCGCCCGCGGCTTCAAGCTGGCGCGCCATCCTGCGGTAGATGCAGCGGACCTGCCCGGCAAAATCCCCCGCCAGCGAATGCCCCTCTTCATCCGCATCGGCCAGGATTCCCGCCAGCCAGATAGTCCGGCCGCCCTCGGTCACCACCGCCGGGGCGTAGGCCCTGGATTTCTGGTAGTCGGATGCATACTGCACACGTTTCATTCTGCCCCTCCGGGTTGCCCGTTTCGCGGCCGATCATGCGCCGTAATCGGCGGGCGATTCAACAGAGCCGCCATAATCTGACTGACACACCCGATCCGCGCGCGTAACCTCGGGAGATCAAGGCATCAAATCGCAGGGGGATGGCATGGCGCTACTTATCGTCAATCTGGACCGGATGATCGGCAATGCGGCGGAATGGATCGACACCATTGCCCGACAGATGCCCGATATGGCGGTCCGGATATGGCCCGATATCGGCGACCCGGCGGATATCGAGTACCTTGCCTTCATGCGGCCCGATTTCGGGGTGTTGCCGGACCTGCCCAACCTGAAGGCTATGTTCTCCCGGTCCGCGGGCGTGGACGACTTTATCAACCATCCAAGGATTCCCAAGGTGCCGCTCGGCAAGGTGGAACCGTCGCGCGGCGACCCGATGATGACCGAATATGTCGTCATGCATGTGTTGCGGCTGCATCGTGACATGCCCCGCTACCAGCAGGCCCAGGCCGAAAAGGAATGGTACCGGGTGCCGATTGTCCGGCCGGAACAGCGGCGCGTCGGCTTTTTGGGGTATGGCATGATGGCGAAGGCGCCGGCGCTGGTGCTGAAATCGCTGGAATTAGACGTGAAGACCTGGGTCCGCAGCCCGCGCGAGAAAGAGGAAGTGCCTATTTTCCACGGCAAGGACCAGCTGGAAGCCTTCCTCAGTGAAACCGACATCGCGGTCTGCCTGTTGCCGCTGACAAAGGAAACCGAAGGCATCTTCTGCGCCCGCACCTTCGCGATGATGCCGAAGGGCGCGATGCTGGTGAATGTCGGCCGCGGCAGGCATGTGGTGAACGAGGACCTGATTGCGGCGCTGGATTCCGGGCAGTTGTCCTATGCCGCGCTGGACGCGCATCACCCGGAACCGCTGCCGAAGGAAAGCCCGCTCTGGGCCCATCCGAAGGTCACGGTGATGCCGCATGTGGCGCGGCGGCCGACCGTCGCCCTGCTGGTGGCCGGGATCGCCGAAAACATCAAACGGATCGAAGCCGGCCAGTCGCTGCTGCAGGAAATCGACCCCGCCTCGGGGTACTGAACGGGGCCCCGGAGGGCGGGTTACGACAGGGTCAGTTCCCTGAACCCGCCTTCCGCCACCGCGTCGCACCGCTTGCGGTAATCCGGGGCGCTGCCGCTGTAGCGGGCGAGGATGCGGGTCTGCTTGCCCTCGACGTTCTGGTTCACGCCGGTCATCCAGGAATCGATCTCGTTGGACAGCAGCCCCTCGGCCTTTTCCCGCACGAAACCGGTCCAGTCCGCCATCGATTTCGCCGTCGCATCCGCATGGGTCAGCCCGCGTTCGCGCATGAAGCCGATCAGCCGGTTGATCCATTCCACATTGTATTCGATGCTGCGCGGGATATTGCCCAGCGCCGTATGCGGGCCCATCACCATGAACATGTTGGGGAAGTCCTCCACCATCACGCCGACAAAGGTCTGCGGCCCGCCGGACCATTTCTGCTTCAGCGGCAGGCCCTTGCTGCCCCGGATATCGATATGGTCGAAGCTGCCGGTAATCGCATCGAAGCCGGTGGCGTAGATGATGATGTCGAATTCGTAGTCTTTCTCGCTGGTCCGCAGCCCCTTCGGCGTGATGCGCTCGATCGGTGTGTCCAGGATGCTCACCAGTTCCACATTGGGCTGGTTGTAGACCTCGTAATAGCCGGATTCCTGGGGCACACGCCGCGTCCCGAAACCGTGGTCGTCGGGGATCAGCATTGCCGCCGTCTTCGGGTCCTTCACCCGCTCGCGGATTTTCTCCGCGACGAAATCGGACAGTTCCCGGTTGGCGTCCCGGTCGACCAGGATATCGCGGAAATTGCCCTGCCAGATGCCGAAGCCGGGCGAGGCATAGAGTTTTTCCCAGAAGGCCCGGCGTTCTTCCGGCGTCACCTCGAAAGTGCCGCGCGGGTCGATGGTATGAACGAAGCAGGCATAGGTTTCGCGGCAGCGCTTGAACAGTTCCGGGTAGCCTTCGCGGATCTTCTGCATTTCCGCCTTGTCGATGGGGCGGTTGTGCAGCGGCGTGCACCAGTTCGGCCGGCGCTGGAACACGGTCAGGTGGCCCACGGTCTTGGCGACTTCCTGGATGGTCTGCACGCCGGTGGCGCCGGTGCCGATGACGGCGACGCGCTTGCCCTCGAAGCTGACCGGCTCATGCGGCCAGCGCGCGGTATGGAAGGACGGGCCCTCGAAATCCTCGATCCCCGGGACGCGCGGCATGGTCGGCATCGACAGCGGCCCGATGGCCATGACCAGGAACCGGGTGCGGTGGCGGCTGCCGTCTTCCAGCGTGACATTCCAGCTGCTGGTAGCGTCGTCGTAATGCGTGGCGGTCACGCGGCTGGAAAACCGGATGTCGCGGCGCAGGTCGAACTTGTCGGCGACATAATTGAGATAGCGCAGCGTTTCCGGCTGCGGCGCGAAATGCTCGGTCCAGTCCCATTCGTCCAGCAATTCCTGGGAAAAGGAATAGCCGTAGGAATAGCTTTCGGAATCGAACCGCGCGCCCGGATAGCGGTTCCAGTACCAGGTGCCACCGACGCCGGTGCCGGATTCGAACACCCGCACTCGCATCCCCAGCTTCCGCAGAAGGTGAAGCTGGTAGAGGCCGGAAATGCCGGCACCAACGATGGTAGCGTCGAAATCAAGATCGTCTTCCGGGTTTTCGCTGGCCTGTTCTTCATGCAGGGCGCTCATTCACGGTCCTTTTCTAATGGCAGGGTCAATGTCCGGCGGCATTCCGCCGGATTGCAGGCAGGCTATCCGCGGTGATTGCCCCATGCAAGCGCCCGTAGAAGTTGACGCCGCCGGCTGCCACGGCCCATACGGGCCGCATATGGCTTTTGCGTATGTTCTAACTGGGCCTGTTCGGCGCAAGAACCGTACCCGCCGCCTCAAGCGCGGCGATCCGCGCGTCATCATAACCCAGCATATCCCGCAATATTTGCCGCGAGTGCTGCCCCAGCACCGGCGCGCCCACCGGGTCGCGCACCGGCGTGCCGTCCAGCCGCATCGGCGACCCCACGACCGGCACGGTACCGAGGCTGGCATGCGGCGCCTGCCTTATCTGGCCGCTGGACGTCATTTCTTCCGATTGCATGGCTTCCGCAACCGTGCGGATCGGGCCGGCGGGCACGCCGGCGGCGCGCATGGCGGCGATCCAGTGGTCGCGCGTATCGGCGGCGAACAGCCCGCCCAGAATCGCATTCAGCCGGTCCTTGTTGTTGACCCGGCCTTCATTGGTGGCGAATGCGGGATTTTCGGGCAGATCGGGACGGTTCAGCACTGCCAGGCACAGCTTGCGGAAGACGGCATCGCCGGCCACGGTCAGCATGAAAGGGCCGTCGGCGGCGCTGTAGGTGCCGACCGGTTGCGCCACCGGCGAGGAATTGCCGAACCGGGCGGCGTCCACCCCGGCAGTCAGGTAGCCGCTGGCATAGGGGATCATCACCGCGCTGGCGGTATCGAACAGCGGCACGTCGATGCGCTGCCCCGCCCCCGTGACCTTGCGGCTGTACAGCGCGCCGAGGATCGCCTGGCTGGCGAACATGCCGGCGAAGACATCGATCAGCGAGACGCCCATACGCATCGGCACGCCCGCCGGATCGCCGGTCAGCGCCATCAACCCGCTTTCCGCCTGGATCACCGGGTCGTACCCGGCGCGCGCGGCGAAGGGGCCGTCGCGGCCGTAGCCGGAGATCGAACAGTAGATCACCCCGGGGTTGCCTGGCGTCAGGCTGTCATAATCCAGCCCGAAGCGCTGCATGATCCCGGCGCTGAAATTCTCCACCACCACATCGGCGCGGTCGGCAAGCGCGCGGGCGACCTGCTGGCCTTCGGCCGTGGCCATGTTCAGGGCGATGCTTTTCTTGTTGCGGTTGATGGCCAGGAAATAGCTCGATTCACCCCCAATGGCCGGCGGGCGGAAGGCGCGGCTGTCATCGCCGCCCTTCGGGTTCTCGACCTTGACGATGTCTGCCCCCAGGTCGCCGAGCTGCATCGTGCAATAGGGCCCGGCAAGCACCCGGGTAAAATCCAGCACGGTGACGCCGGAAAGCGCGCCGGGCCTCTGTTCCGATTCTGCGGTCATGCGCGTCTCTTTCCTGCCTGGCCTCTTGCTTTTTGTGCGAATATTGTATATATTCCTATTTTATCCCATACAGCATAATTACCGTCGCTGCAGGTCCCGTCCGGTGCAATCCGCGCCGCGCCGATGACGCGGAAGGCGCCGCCGATGCCCAGAAAAGCCAATCAATGCCAATCGATGCCAATGATTCCGGGTTGATCCGGGTACGGCGCCCCTCAGGAAGGACAGGAGAAAGCCGATCCATGCCAACCGATGCCCATGATTTTCGATCCGCCCGGAATATGGCGTTGGATCCGGCCTGGGCGCCGGATGCCAGGGAATGCCTATCAATGCCAATCGAATCACGCCGCTTCCGCCCGGACCCGCGGCGCGGGTCAGTACTGGATGCGCCGGGTCATGGCGCCGTCGACCACGAGGTTGACCCCAGTGATGAAGCTGGCCGCCGGGCTGGCCAGGAAGACGACCGCATTGGCGACTTCCTGCGGGGTCGCCATACGGCCCAGCGGGTTGCGCTCCAGGCTGGTCTGGAACAGTTCCGGCGATTCCTTCTTGCGGATGTCCCAGACGCCGCCTTCGAAGAAGACATTGCCGGGCGAAACTGTATTGGCGCGAATGCCCAGTTCCGCCCAAGCGTTCGATGCATTGGCCATATAGGCGATGATCGCGGC
>JAQCHR010000216.1 GCA_027619655.1 Pseudomonadota bacterium | reverse complement strand
ACCGCCGATCAAGACAAAATTATCGCCGCCGTTAAACGTGGGCACCAAGCGTTAGATTCGTTCCACTAGACAGCGCCGTTTTGGAGACATCGTCGGCGACGATCAGCGGAAATACCCGCGGCGTTGCTGAATTACTGGCGGAGTTATAGGCCGAAATCATCGATGCGACGGCGAAGGTCGCGATGGGCAACATGCTGGCCGACATGATCGACAGCAGTTTTTCGATGATGTCCGGCGCAATTTCCGGAACCAGCGATCCGGCATCGGTAAAATCCGCCAGATGCGCAATGAACGCCGCTGCCACCGCGAACAGGCAGAAGGCCAGCGGTTTCAGCCACAGCCGTTCCCGCAACCGCATCAGGAAAAATCCGGCCAGGCTTTTCATTTGCGTTCACCTGTGTCCTGCGTTGTTGGTGCGGCCTTCATCCGTCCATATCGACCCGGGCAATGGCAATGCCGCTTTCTCCGGCAACAGCATAGAGCAGATAGACCACGTCATCCTCGATATAAACCGCCGGATCGCGAAGCTGGTTGACGTGGCCATAGGCGGTGCTGCGGATCGAAGGCTCCAGCGGCGCATCCGCGCCTTCCCAGTCGAATTCCGGGCGCAGGATTTCCACCGGCGGGGTCTCCCGCCAATCCATCCAATTGCCAGCAAGGTCAATACTGCTGAGCAGGATGGTTTCCGGCGCATTTCCGACCTCTGTCCAGAAGACCCGTAGCACGCCGTCGCGGACAAATACGGCCGAATGGCGCATGTGCGGATTGAACAGCACAGGCCCGGTTTCGAATCCGGACATCCCGTCGCGTGATCTGTAAATCTGCCCCGGCATCGCCAGCGCATAGGTGTACTCGCCATGCCGGAAGACGCGGAAATAGGTCCGGCCGAGAATTTGCGGCCGCGCCGAGAACGCAATGCCGTCATCGGAAATGGCAACCCGCGTCGCCTGCTTTGCGTAGCTTTCCAGCCCGTGAAAGTACATCACGATACGCTGGTTTTCGTCGTCTACATGTACATCCGGCGAAGCGATATGCGGCGTGCTTGCCTCGGTGTGATAGCTGTGCGACCGGCGCTCCGCGGGCGAACTGGCCGGCTTATAGTCTCGCGGGGCATCTGCCGGCGCTTCCGGTGGGTCTGTCGGAAACAGCGAATCGCGCAGATGCAGGCTACCCGGTTCGTGGATGCGCCACGGTCCGGTCAGGGCGTCGGCATAGGCGAGCCGGATATAGCTGCCCTTGTGGTCGGCAAAATACAGGTAGTATCGGCCCAGCGGGTCCGCGACCCAGTCCGGTACGCGGATCAGGGAGGGCCCCTGGATGTTTACGCCGATCGAGGGATGGCTGTCCGGCGTGATGATCGGGCGGTCGAGCAAGCGGGTGGCGCGCGGCATACGGTACGGTCCTTTACATTACTCGCGAAACCGGTCTGCAGGCGGAACACAGGCCGGGAGCGGCGGCGGGACCGGGATCAGGTCAACGGCGCGACGGACAAGCGGCCGGTGACACCGAACTTTTCAATCAGCTCGCCGATAAAGCCGGTTCGCTTCAGTTCCTCGATATATTCCGTCAGGAACTTGGCCGCTGCGGCGTTGCCCTTGTTGCAGCCGACCGCCTGCTGTACGGCGCTGAACTGGCCGTCCAGAATGCGGGCGCCCGGCATCTTTTCGACATCTTCGACAAGGCGCGGACGCAACCCGGCGAGAACTTCGAGTTTCTGTTCGACGAACTGGTTGAAAGACCCGTCCAGCCCTTCGGTCGGCATCAGGGTCGCATGCTTGATGTTGTTTTCGAGCCACAGGCCATAGGCGCTGCGCCCGGAAACCGAGATGCGGTTTCCTGCCTTGTCGACATCGGCAATCGTTTTGATGGGCGAACCCGGCGGCACCATGTAGGTGGACTGGATTTCGGCATAGGCGGCGGTGAAGTCCATCTTCATCGCCCGCTGCGGTTCCGCGCCGATATTGCCGATATCCCATTTGCCGGTGCCGGCATCATCGGAAATCTCACCCGGCGTCTTGTAGGGCAGAAGCTGCAGTTTCACGCCCAGCTTGTCGGCGATGGCTTTCGCGACCGAGGCCGATACACCGACGGGCAGACCGTCCACGGTCTTGCTGGTGACGAGCAGGAAATTGGACATGTTGATTGCGGCGCGCAATGTGCCGCTCGGGGCGAGTTGGGCAACGACGTCTGAAGTCATGAGTGGAATATCCCTGGATTGGTGAAAAAATAACGGGTTCGGTGTGGCTATTTAGGCGGCCGGCTAGCGCATGCCCGCCTTGATCATATCAGCACCCTTTTCCGCGATCATCAGGGTCGCGGCATTGGTGTTGGCGGAGACCATGCGCGGCATGACCGACGCATCGATAACACGGATGCCCGGCAGGCCATGCATGCGGAGTAGCGGATCGACGACCGCCATGGGGTCGCTGCCCATCTTGCAGGTTCCGATCGGATGATAAACGGTGGCGCCGCTGTTGCGTACATAGCCGAGGATCTCATCGTCGCTTTGTATATCTGCGCCGGGGAAAACCTCGCTTTCGACATGCCGGGCAATGGCCGGCTGGCTGAATATCCGGCGCACCATCTTGGCGGACTCCACCACCGTATCCCGGTCGATCTGCTCCCCCAGATAATTCGGCCGGATGCTCGGCTGGACCGACGGGTCCTTCGAAACACAATGCAGCGAGCCGGTGCTGGCCGGGCGGTGCTGCCAGAAACCGCAGGTCATGCCGGGAAAGTCGTTCAGCACGCCGATCAGCCCGTCGACATAACTTGCCGGGGCAAAGGTAAACTGGACATCCGGATTGTCTACGCCGGGCATCACCTTGACCGAGGCGCTGACATTGCCGGGCGCCGCGGTCAGCATGCCCTTGCGGGTCAGCGCATATTTGACGACCTCGATACCAAGGCGGATACCGCGTGATTTTTCGTTATAGGTGACGGCGCCCTTTACCCGGAACGACATGCGGGCAAGGTAATGGTCCTGCAGGTTCTCGCCGACGCCAGGCAGGTTGTGCACCACGTCGATACCCAGCGCCTTCAGCCGGTCGCCATCGCCGATTCCGGAAAGCTCCAGCAATTGCGGCGACCCGATGGAACCCGACGACAGCAGCACCTCGCGCCCTGCCTTTGCCTGTTTCTTCTGGCCGTTCTGCTCATATTCCACGCCCGTCACCCGGCCGCCCTCGACCACGATGCGGCGGGTCAGCGCCTCGGTTTCGATCCGCAGGTTGGGACGGTTGCGCGCCTGTTTCAGATAGGTCTGCGCGGTGCTCTGCCGGCGGCCATTCAGGATTGCATGCTGGAAGTAACCGACACCTTCCTGCGCGACGCCGTTATAGTCGCTGTTGCGCTTGATCCCGGCTTCGACGCAGGCCTCGATAAAGCGTTCGGTCAGCGGGTGTTTTTCGACCGGTTCGCGCACATTGATCGGCCCGCCCTTGCCGCGTACCGACGGGTCGCCGACCTGTGCATTTTCGAATTTCTTGAAGTAATCCGCGATATCGTCGAAGGCCCAGCCGCGCGCGCCGAGTTGCGCCCAGCCGTTATAGTCGTCGGGCTGCCCGCGCACGATCAGGTGGCCGTTGATCGATGACGATCCACCCAGCACCTTGCCACGCGGCCAGTGGATGGCGCGATTGCCCCAGGCATCCTCTTTCTCGGTGCTGAAACACCAGTTGACCTTCTTGTCGTACAGGGTCTTGAAGAAACCGGCCGGGATATGAATGAAGGGATTGGTGTCTTTCGGGCCCGCTTCAAGCAAGAGCACCTTGATCTTGGGGTCTTCGGTCAGGCGGTTGGCCAGCACGCCACCCGCCGATCCCGCGCCGACAATGACAAAATCGAATTCATCCATGTCCCGTTCCCCCGCCATTTCCTTTTGCACTGACCCCGTGTGCGATTGACACAAATGAACGCCACGGGTGCGGCGGTGTCAATCCGGATCGCCCCGGCAGCAACGGATCAGCTGCTGAAAAACGCCGGCAGCGCGCGACGCAGATTGGCTTCAATCCGGTCCCGAACGGAAACGCCCGGCGGCGGCCGCTCGAATGTCCGGCCGGTGACCTGCTCATACAGGCGGATATAGCGGGCGCTGAAATCCTGCAGGGTTTCCGCCGGGATTTCCGGTATCGGGTCCTTGTAGGGATTGCAGCGCGCATTGATCCACAGGCGCAGGAATTCCTTGTCCAGGCTGTCCGGTTCCTTACCCATGGCGAACCGTTCGTCATAGCTGTCGGCGATCCAGTAACGGCTGGAATCCGGCGTATGGACCTCGTCCGCCAGGGTTATCGTGCCATTCTCATCGACACCGAATTCGTATTTGGTATCGACCAGGATCAGCCCGTGCCGAGCGGCAATTTCCTGGCCCCGCGCGAAGACGGCGAAGCTGCGGGCGCACAATTCATCCCACTGCGCCGGGGTGACGATACCGTCAGCGAGCAGCTTGTCCGCCGTGGTCGCCACGTCATGCACATCGCCCATGCCCTTGGTCGACGGGGTGATGATTGTTTTTTCCAGCGGCTGGTTCTTGATCATGCCATCGGGCAGCGCGTGGCCATAGACCGTTCGTTCACCGCATTCATACATCGGCCAGATGCTGGTGCTGGTGGAACCGGTCAGAAAGGCGCGCACCACCATTTCGACCCGCAACATGGTCAATCGCCGGCCGATAATCACATTGGGATCGGGATATTCCAGCACATGGTTCGGGCACAGGTCAGCGGTCTGTTCGAACCAGAACTTCGCCGTCTGGTTCAGCACCTGCCCCTTGTAGGGCGCCGCCGCCAGCACGAGGTCGAAGGCCGATTGCCGGTCGGTCGCAATCATCACCCTCCGTCCATCCGGCAAGTCGTAGGAATCGCGCACCTTGCCGCGCTCGAAATTCGGCAGTTGGCGGAATTCCGCGTCGGTGAGACGGTTGGCCAGTGCGGTTTCGAAATCCGGATCGATCACGCGGCAACCTTCTGACGGAAGAACCGGCCGATATCCTCAATGGCCTGCCGCGCCTCGGGCAGCATATCGCCGAAACCGTGCCAGCCATGGATCATTTCGTCCCAGGCCTCGTAGGTCACATCGACGCCGGCTTCCTTCGCCTTTTCGGCGAACAGCCGGCTGTCGTCCAGTAGCGTTTCCGCATCGCCGACATGGATCAGCAACGGCGGCAACCCGGACAGGTCGCCGTAAAGCGGCGAGGCCAGCGGCGTCCTGGGGTCGATACCATTCAGATACAGCCCGGCCATCCGGTCGAGATACAGCTTGCTGATCACCGGGTCGGCATCCGCCCGCGACACAAAGGTGTCGCCGCTTTGCGTCAGGTCGGTCCAGGCGCTCATCGGCACCGCCATCGCCGGCTGCGGCAAGCCGGCTTCCTTCAGCTTCAGCAACAGGGCAAGGGTCAGGCCTCCGCCGGCGGAAATGCCGCCAACACCCATTTTCCCTGCACCGATCCCCTGGTCGAGCAGCCAGCGATACGCCGACAGTGCATCGTCGACCGCCGCCGGGTACGGGTTTTCCGGCGCAAGCCGGTAATCGAGCGAGAACACCCGTGCGCCGCAGGCCACCGAGAACCGGGCCGATGTCGCCCGCGACGCTGCCGCCGAACCGCGGTAATAGCCGCCGCCATGCAGGAACAGGAAAACCTGGTCCGATGCCGCCCCCGGCGTATCGACCCATTCGCCCGGCACACCATTGGCACGGAGCTGTTCATGGGTCGTGCCATCCGGCAACGGCACCGCACCGCGCGTTTCAGAGTCGGCGCGCAATTGCTCGATGGTCTTTTCCGGCGCGTAGCTATTGGCACGCCGTGCGGCGATCACCTTCTGCAGTTCGGCACTGGCCATGTCACTCTCTCCCGTGGGTCTGATGGCCCGCCTGTTCGGCGGTGTTCCCTATCCATAATCCGCCGGGCGCATTCCGGCAACGGGGGATCAGCTTCCCGGAACCTGAATCACCCGGCCCAAACCTTGCGGCCGGGGCAACGTTGCATGGGCATCACGAACCGCTTCTATCCGCGCCAGGATATCATTCCCCATGGGCGCCACGCGGCGGGTCGTCATATCCACATGCAGGTCCAGGAATTCGGCCGTGGCCGAGAGATATCCTTCCGTCGCGTGGTACATTTCCACCCAGTAATGCACCCGCTTCGCATCGCAGGCGATAATACGGCCGGTAAACCGCAACGGATCCCCTTCCTTCACTTCGCGCCGATAGGAGATATGGACATCGCCGACAAACGTCGCGCTGTTGGTCCGCTGCTTGTATTCCCGCGACAGCCCCACATAAGTCCCCAGCGCATCCGCCGCTGTATCAAAGGCGCGCAGATAGTTTGCCACATTCATATGGCCGTTATGGTCGATCCATTCAGGGATGACGACACTGCCGGGAAGGTCATAGGGCGTGGGAATATCGATCTGGTTCGGCACGGGGATTCTCGCGATTGCATGGAATGAGACACGCCGCCGGGATCACCGACGCATGCGGACCCTTTCCTAGAAACCCGCGCCTGAAATAGCAAGGGCCTGAGCCAGAATCCGTACTGCTGTAGCACCTTTAATAAGATAGATCAGATTCACGTGTGTATTAGGTCACCGACTCATTATATCGGAGCCAAATTCGCAGGGATGCGAGTTTAATGGAAGCAAGATAGTTG
>JAQCHR010000215.1 GCA_027619655.1 Pseudomonadota bacterium | reverse complement strand
GTCATGCCTGCTGACCTCCTTCGGCAGCAGACTATTTGAATCACGATTCGTTCCTGCTGGGAATCCCTTGCGATTCAATCAAGACAAGAAACGCTCTAGATCAGATCTAGGCTGGCTGGAACCGCTTTCGGCGGCCCAACAGCCATGTGGATCTGATCTATCTTATTGAAAATATTTCACTTTCACAGAGTTAATGGAAACCCGTTGCGGCTCCCTTTAATCCTGCTGTGCTATAGTTGGCGGGGCGGGCCGGTTCAGTCGTTATCGGCGTTGCCGCTGGAGGGCCAAAGGTCTTCCACGGTGGGATTGGCCGGCTTTTTGTCGGCGGGACGGTAATCCGCGACCGCTGCGGCCATTTCCTCTGCCGGCGTTGGCGCCTTGGCTGCCGGTTCCGGCGCATTGGGATCCGGCTTCGGCTTGTTCCTGGCGGCGCGTTCCGTTGCCAGGATGACCGCATCACGCAATTCCAGATGGGTGCAAAGGCCGACTTCAACCGGACTGCGGGGCTGCAGGTTGGAGGCGTTCCAGTGGGTACGGTCGCGAATGGCGTTGATCGTCGGCTTGGTTGTGCCGATCAGCCGCGAAATCTGTGCGTCGGACAGGTCGGGCTGGTTACGCAGCAGCCAGGCAATGGCGTCCGGCTTGTCGGCGCGCTTCGATACCGGCGTATAGCGCGGGCCTTTCTGGCGGGAAATCGGGTCGGGAATATTCGATACCGCCAGCTTCAGCCGGGCCGAAGGGTCCGATTCGCAACGCTTGATTTCCTCGCGGGTCAACTGGCCATTGTTGACCGGGTCCAGTCCGACGATACCGACTGCGACTTCACCATCGGCAATCGCCTGAACTTCCAGTTCGTGCAGGTTGCAGAATTCGCCAACCTGCAGAAATGTCAGCGTGGTGTTTTCGACCAGCCAGACGGCGGTTGCCTGCGGCATCAATAGCGTTCTCATGACAAGTCCTCGAACAATTGTTTTCCCTGCGCCGGGATACGCGTCCTATCGACGAATTTTTATTAAGGGTATGGGGGCCTGTATATACCTGCGACACCCGCTCGGCAATCGGCAGGATGGTGTTTTTCCGTTTGTTATCCGGTTGCCCGGCGGACGGCTTGCGATCAGACTTGGCCTGACAATGGGGCTATGACGCGGAGGGCATATGGACGAACAGGAACTCGAGCGGCCAGCCGCACGACCGAAACCGAAAGACCTCGATGTGATGTCGATTGCGGCGCTGCATGAATATATCGCCGAACTGGAGGCCGAAATCCTCAGCGCCCGGGCAGCCATCGATGCCAAACAGTCGTGGCGCGGCACAGCGGAAAGCTTTTTCAAGGACTAGGCGGCGACGAGAAGGTCCGCGCCATCATGGTTCTCGTTTGAGGCGAAAATTAATTATTTCATTAACCTTTTTTAAGGGAGGACGGGCATAGTACAGGGGGCAACGGGAATCCCCTGTTGTGCTCCGGCACGAGGCCGATGGCCTCCCTGTTGACACCTCCCTGTCCAACTTGAGCCGCATTATGCGGCTCATTTTTTTGTCCGGTATCGCAGGGGAATCTTTTTGACATTTTTGTGACGGTGGCTAGAATTCCGCCCAACGAGTTGGACAGGTGAGCAAACAAATCGGGGACCGCCAGAAAATGGCGGCCCTTTTTTTATGTCCGGGCGCCGCACGGAACATCATTCGGGTGCTACAGCATGACAGACGTCCAGGAACAGAGCCGCGCCGATTTTCCGCATTTCACCGCGATTCCGACACGGTGGCAGGACTGCGACGTATACGGCCATGTCAACAATGTCGTCTATTACGCCTATTTTGATACGGCGGTCACCGAACACCTCGTCCGCGAGGCCGGATTGCGGTCGACAGAATCGCCGGTCATCGGGGTCGTGGTCGAAACCAAATGCCAGTTCCGGCAGGAACTCGGTTTTCCGGAAGTGATCGATGCGGGTATCCGGGTGACCCGGCTGGGGACGTCGAGCGCCACATATGCGATTGGCCTGTTTCGGCAGGGTAATGAAAAGCCTGCGGCTTTCGGCCATTTCGTGCATGTCTATATTGACCGGGAAAGCCGGCGTCCCGTGCCCATCCCGGATCAGGTCCGCGACGCGCTGTCGAAACTGGCGGTTTAAGAACCCTGCCTTGCATGAAAAGGGCGCGCCGATAGCAATACCGGCGCGCCCTGGTCATGCTATGCCGCGCGGCGTCAGGCGGCCTTGCTCGGGATTTCCCGGGCGTTGCTGCTGGCGATTGCGATCGTGCGTGGCTTCATCGCCTCGGGCAGTTCGCGTTTCAGTTCAACATGCAACAGGCCGTTGACCAGCGTCGCGCCCTCCACGCGGATATGGTCCGCGAGGTTGAATCGGCGCTCGAAGACGCGTTCGGCGATGCCGCGATGGAGATACCTGGTTTCCCCGGATTCGGTCTCGGGTTTCTGGACCTTGCCTGAAATTGTCAGCTGGCTGTCCTTCAACTGGATATCCAGGTCGGATTCGTCGAATCCGGCCACTGCCATCGTGATGCGGTAGGAATCGTCACCCGTCACCTCGATATTGTAGGGCGGGTAGCTTGGCGCCGAATCACCGGCGACATTGTCAAGCATCCGCGCCATGCGGTCGAAACCGACGGAATTGTGGAACAGGGGTGTCATATCAAATCTGCGCATTGCCATATCCTCCTTGCAAGCGACATGGGATTACAGGTTCACCAAATGGTCGAACCCAAACAGTACCGGCCCGTTTTTCGGCCCCGGAACACCCATTATTTGGGGATGAGTCGGATTCTTTCAAGCATTCGCCGAAAAAAACCGGGAAATGCTAAGTACTTCAAAATTAACTATATTGTAGGCGCCGATTAGGAAACTGGCGGAAAATGTGTTAAGCTGAATTAACGAATTTCAGACTGCGGAACCGTTTTTTTGAATCATCAGGTATTGCCATGAACCCGACGTATTTTGGAAATCTCAATAACGAGGCACTGGCGTTATTGGTCGAAGCACGGAATTACATCAATGTCCTGCGCCAGCAGGAGCCGGACGTGAACGAACGGCAGCTGAACCGGGATTCCAGTCTCTATCTGGGACTGTCCCTGGAAACAATGCGGCTGACCAGCCGGTTGACCCAGGTCATGGCATGGATGCTGGCGCAGCGCGCCGTCATGGCCGGCGAAATTACGCCGGAGGAAGGCAATTCGGAACGTTTCCGGCTGTCCGGGCAGACGGTATGCCTGGAGCATGACGCGGAGAAGCTGAACGCCGTCCCGGGTTCGCTCCGGGACCTGCTGCAGCGCAGCTACGACCTATATTGCCGCGTTGCGCGCCTGGAGCAGCAGATCGCCGCCAGACCGGCGACCGGCGAAAACGAAAATGGGCGCCCCGAAGGACGCCCGTCGCAAGGCCTGCGCCTGCTGCCGTCTATGACGACTTCAGACCAAAACCCTCAAAACGCTTATTGAACTTGGCCAACTGGCCGCCGCTGTCGATCAGGCGATGGACACCGGTCCATGCGGGATGCGAGGTCGGATCAATATCAAGCTTCATCGTCGCCCCGGCTTCGCCCCAGGTCGAAAACGTCTTGTAGGTCGTTCCGTCCGTCATCTCGATCGTGATCTCGTGGTAATCGGGATGGGTATCTTTCTTCATCGCAAATCCCCTTAGCTGATCTGTTTCGTCATCCGCTGGTTGCGCGAAAAACTGAAACCGCCGATCCGCTGTCAAAATATATCGGTAAATTCAGAGCGCGGGTATACCGGAGAGCGCTACAGGACGCAAGGCTAACCGGTGAAGAATCAGCGCCTTATCGCTGATCCAGCTTCATTTCGATGCGCCGGTTGCGCCGGTAGGCGATTTCGTCGTCACGTTCATCCAGCGGCTGAAATTCGCCAAATCCGGTTGCGGCAAAGCGGGAAGGCGGAATGCCTTGTGAAATCAGGAACTTGACAACAGATATCGCGCGCGCGGTCGATAGTTCCCAGTTGGATGGAAAGCGGCTCGTCGAAATCGGAACACGGTCCGTATGCCCGTCGACCCGCAGCACCCAGTTGATGTCGGTTGGAATGTCCCGGGCGATTTCATTCAGTGTCGCTGCCAGTTGCGCCAGTTGCTCCTTGCCGCCTTCGGCCAGTGTGTCCGAGCCGGAGGCGAACAGGACCTCGGACTGGAACACGAACCGGTCGCCGACGATCTGGATATCGCGGCGGTCGCCGAGCACCTTCCGCAGCCGCCCGAAAAATTCCGACCGGTATCGCGCCAGATCCTGAACCTTGCTCGCCAGCGCGGCGTTCAGGCGCTGCCCCAGATTGGCGATCTGAACCTGTTGCGCCTTGTCTTTCTTTTCGGACGCCTCCAGCGCTTCGTTCAGCGCTGCAATCTGCCGGCTGATTTCCGCGAGTTGTCGGTTAAGCTGCGCAACCTGCGCCTTTGCCGCCGCGGAAATGAGTTTCTCTTCGGCGAGGGATTTCTCGCCGCTGGCTGCCGCGTTCTCCGCCGTGTCCGCGCGCTTCGATTCTTCCTCGATCCGTTTGGCGAGTTCCTCACGCAGCGCCGTCATGGCGACGATATCCTGCTGCAATTCGCTCAGTTTCCGCAGCTGGATTTCAATCTGCTCGCGGTCGACCTTGATGGTCTTGTTGGCATCCTCGAGGGAGCGGTAGACGCCTTCGAGTTCCGCCGACAGGCTCTGGCGTTCCGATTCCAGGCGGTCGCGCTCCGCTGCCGTATTCGCCAGGGCAGCCTCCGCCTTGCTCAGTTGCGCGCTGACCCCAAGCAGGGCGTTCATCTGCGAGATCAGGTCGTCGCGCTCGGACAGCGAGCTCTGCAATTCGGCTGAAATCTGCGCAACATTGGTCCGCAGGTTCTGGTTGGCGCTGCGCTCCAGCGACAGCAACTCGGCCAGTTCGGAAACCTGCTCGTTCAGCCGGTCCAGGGCCCGGTCCCGGCCGATCAGCGCATCGTTCAGATAAAACTGGGCGACGACAAAGATCATCAGCAGGAAAATGATGACCATCAACAGCGTCGCCAGCGCATCGACGAAGCCGGGCCAGATATTGGTGGTCGTCCTGTTTCGGCGGCTCAGCGCCTGCATTGCTGCGTCATTCCCGGGCCGCCCCTATCGCTCCGTATCCTCGGCGAGCGCCGCGATGGTGCGGGCGAGAAGCCGGATCTCGCTGCGGATTTCCTGCACTGCCTCATTGCGGCCCGACCCCATTTCCTCGCGGATCCGGCCAAGATAGGTTTCGATATTGCGCAAATGGGCCCGGCTGGCCTCCTCGGTGCTGCTGCTGGCGCTTTTCTCGGCCAGCTTGGCCAGAATCGGTTGCAGCGCCTGCTGGCTTTCGGCGAGTTTCAGCATCAGGCTTTGTTCGGTAGACATCTGCCCGGTCAGCGCCGAAATCTTCTCCGTCAGTTCATAGACATAACGGCTGTAATCGGTCCGGTTTTCCTCGCTCCTGACCAGCGCGCGCTGCAATCCCTCCAGTCCGTCCGCCGTCTGTTCGAGCAACGCCTGAATATAGGCGGGGACGGATTGTTCGCCGTCGCCGGTCACGCCGCCACTGCCAAGCCGGGTGAGGCCGGACAACCATTCCTCAAGGTCGTTATAGAACCGGTTCTGCGCCTGTCCCGCCTGCAATTCAAGAAAGCCGAGCACGAGAGAGCCGGCGAGGCCGAACAGCGATGAGCTGAATGCGGTTCCCATGCCGGAAATCGGCGCCTGGAGGCCGTTTTTCAGGTCGCCGAACGCCGTGTTGATGTCATTGCCGCCGATCTGCAATCCGCCGACCACATTTCCCACGGCCTGCACGGTTTCCAGCAGGCCCCAGAAGGTACCCAGCAGGCCGAGGAAGACGAGCAACCCGATCATGTAGCGTGATATTTCGCGGCTTTCGTCCAGCCGGGCGGCAATCCCGTCCAGCAGGGTACGCATCGCCATGGTGGACAGGCTGATTCGGCCTGTCTTCTCGCCCAGCATCGTCGCCATCGGCGCCAGAAGCCGGGGCGCGCTGGCACTGCTGACCGTGATTCCGTCGCGCCGGAAACTTTCGGTCCACGCGACCTCGCGGCGCAGCATGGTGACGGTCCGGAAGGCGTGTACAATCCCGATAATCAGGACGCCGATGATGACGCCATTCAGAACGGCGTTGGCCATGAAGGCGTCGCGCAGGGCGGTAAAGAGCAAACCGATGGTCGCGCCGGCGACGATGAGAAAAAGCACCATTCGCTGCAGGAAACGAGACGGTTGCGTTATTGAATGTCCCTCCATCAGCAGTACCGCCTAGACCTTCATTTCAATGTACGCCATGTCGCCTGTACATCATGACGTGCGAATGATGACATCGACCTTGTTCTGATCGTCCTGTTCGCCCTTGTTTCCAAGGGCATGAATATCGATGCGGGTGCTGCGGATGCCGTTCTTCATCATGTAGGTTCTTACGGCGAGCGCGCGGAAAAGCGATATCCGGCGGGCCTTACTGGGCGAATCGCCCGCGGCGCTGGCGTAGCCGTTGAGACGGATGCGAATATTCGTATCCTGGTTCATGCGCTCTATCAGCGCGTCGAGCGGACCCGTTGCGCTGGCGGGCAGGTCGGATTGTTCGCCATCAAACCCGATGGAAATCGTGCCGTCTGCGGCGGTTTCCGTCGGCGGCGTCCTGCTGGCGACCTGGGGG
>JAQCHR010000214.1 GCA_027619655.1 Pseudomonadota bacterium | reverse complement strand
CGAGCGAATATCGTCAATAACGGCCGCTTCGTCGTGGCGGCGATGCGCTTCGGCCCTGCCGACCGGCTGTGCATCCCGGTGCCGCTGTATCACTGTTTCGGCATGGTCATGGGGGTGCTGGGCTGCGTGGCGATAGGCGCCTGCATGGTGTTCCCGGATGAGACCTTCGAACCGCTGGCCACCCTGAAAGCGCTGCAGGCTGAACGCTGCACGGCGATGTACGGCGTGCCGACGATGTTCATCGCCATGCTGCAGCATCCGGAATTTGCATCCTTCGACCTGTCGGCGATGCGCACGGGCATCATGGCAGGCGCGCCATGCCCGGCAGCGTTAATGCAGCGCGCGGTGGACGACATGAACATGCGCGCGGTGACCATCGCCTATGGGATGACCGAAACCAGTCCTGTTTCCCTGCAAAGCGCGGCGGACGATCCGATGGACAAGCGGGTCGGGACCGTCGGGCGGATCCATCCCCATGCGGAAATCAGGCTGGTCGATGCGGATGGTCGCACCGTTCCCATCGGGGAGACGGGCGAGGTCCATACGCGCGGCTATCTGGTCATGCAGGGCTACTGGAACGAACCGGAACGGACGGCCGAATCAATCGATGCCGATGGCTTCATGCATACGGGTGACCTCGCGGTCATGGACGCCGACGGCTATGTCCGCATCGTCGGGCGGCTGAAGGAAATGCTGATCCGCGGCGGCGAGAACGTCTATCCGCGCGAGATCGAGGAATTCCTGTACCGGCACCCGAAGATCCAGGACGTGCAGGTCTTCGGCGTACCGGATGAGAAATTCGGCGAGGAGGTCTGTGCCTGGGTCATCCTGAAGGACGGCGCGCGCGCCGATGAAGTGGAAATCCGCGAGTTCTGCCGGGGCCAGATCGCCCATTACAAGATCCCGCGCTACATCCGCTTCGTCGATGCCTTGCCGATGACGGTCACCGGCAAGCCGCAGAAGTTCCGCATGCGCGAAGCGATGGTCGCCGAACTGGGGCTGGCAGGTTAGGGGCCGACCGGCGCGTTTCGGTCAGCCGGCAGCCGCGATGGTTTCGCTGGCTGCGGCGATATCCACGCCGCCGGAAGTATCCGCATACACCTTATAGCCTTCTGCCGGAATCGCGGATTCGGGTGCGTCATCTGCGCTGGATTCTGTTCCGGCGCTGAAAGGATCCGAGGCGGTTGCATTGCCGCTTCCTGTAAAACCGGCGGAAAAAAGCCAATGGAGCCGGAACTGCCGCCACTACCGCTACCACTACCGGGATCAGGAATCACAGGCCCGAAGATTCCATCGGCCCCGGCGGGACGTTCATAGGAGCTGGTATCGAAGCCGAACAATACATAGGCGGCGCCGGCGCTATTGCCGCCGTCGTCATCCCTGTTGGCGCCGATCAGGAGGTCGTCGAACCCGTCATTGTTGACGTCGCCGGCGGCGGAAACGTATCTGCCGGCCTCATCGCCAATTTGGGAGCTGGATATCTTGAAACCCCCGACGCCGATGGCGACGGCTTTCAGATCGACGGTGGAAAATGGTTTGTCCGACCCGAAAATCACATAGGCCGCATCGGAGTCACTGTCAGTATGACCCAATAGAAGGTCATCAAAGCCGTCGCCGTTGAAGTCACCGGCGCCACTGACAGATCTGCCGATACTGTCGAATTTGGCCGCTCCTGTGATTTTGAATCCGCCGGTGCCGTTGGCGACTGAGCCCAGGTCTATTTCCGAAACGGGCTGATCCGAGCCAAAGACGACAAATGCGGCCCCGGCAAAGGCCTCCCCGTCCGGATCTCCGTTTGCGCCGATGAAAATGTCGCTGATCCCGTCGCCGTTTACATCGCCGGCGGCACTGAGGGATAGTCCGGCACCGGCCTGTGGCGACTCGCCGGTTATCCTGAAGCCGCCGGTTCCATTGACGATATCATCGAGATCGAATCCGGGGCCGAGTCCGGGCGCGCCGAAGACCAGATAGGCGGCGCCAGCGTTCATGCCATTGGCGTCGTTGCCGCTTGCGCCGATCAGAAAATCATCCAGCCCGTCATTATTGATATCGCCGGCGGCACTCACACTGACGCCCAGTAGGTCACTTTCCGCCTCTCCGGCTATCATGAATCCCTGCGGGTTGTTTGAAATCTCGTCCAGACGAATGGTCGATAAGGGGGTATCCGTTCCGAAAATCACAAAGGCTGCGCCGGATGTATCGCCGTTTATATCGCTGGCCAATGCGCCGACCAGTACGTCATCGAAGCCATCGCCATTGACGTCCCCGATCTCGGAAACGTGCCGGCCTGTAAAGTCGTCATCATTTGCGCCCAGGATCTTGAAGCCGCCGGTACCCTGCGCGATATCGCTCAGCTGTATGGTCGATGTCGACGCGCTCGTGCCGAAGACGACATAGGCCGCGCCCACCTCGTCGGAACCGTCTTCATGGTCGGGAACACCGATGATGACATCATCCAGTCCGTCGCCGTTGACATCGCCGGCGCCGCTGACCGACCGTCCGGCCTTATCGGTCAGGCCCTCGCCGATAATCTTGATGCCGCCGATACCGTTTGCGATATCGTCCAGGTTCACGGTGCCGCTTGCCGGTCCGCCGCCGAAAATCACATAGGCCGCACCCTGTGAATTTCCCGAACTGCCATTTCCGGTCGCGCCGATAATGATGTCGTCGAACCCGTCGCCGTTGACATCGCCGGCGGATGAAACCGCATAGCCGGCGAAATCTACCGCGGCCTCGCCGATGATCTTGAAGCTGCCGCCGGCGAAGGTGTCGAGGGCTTCGGAGGCAACCTGTGTCGACAGCAGGCCCTGGACCGTGACTTCCTCATTGACGAGCAGGTTCGCTTCGCCATCCAGGCTCTCGAAATGTCGAAATACCTGTCCGTCCGAGATCAGGTCATCAAGCCTGTTCCACAAATCCGTCGCAATAACAGAATCACCGCAATTGCCCGTAACGGTGAGGGTTCCCGTGCCGCTGACCGGTCCGACATCTGCGGCCGTCAGCGTGAAGGAATTGTCGCCGGTTCCGGTGAGGTCAATCACCTCTACGCCGGTGAGTTCCGGCATTTCGGCGCTGCCGAGACTGAAGCGAACACCCGCGCCTTGAAGGCGCAGGGTATCATGCCCGGCCCCGCCATCCGCCTTTTTGAATCCGAAATCAGAGACCTGCAGGATGTCGGTCCCCGTTCCGCCATGCAGGATATCGGCGCCGCCATTGCCGGTCAGGAAGTCATTGCCCTGGCCCCCGATA
The DNA here is from genome assembly GCA_027619655.1 of Pseudomonadota bacterium. Taxonomy (GTDB): domain Bacteria; phylum Pseudomonadota; class Alphaproteobacteria; order UBA8366; genus MarineAlpha4-Bin1. The sequence goes on along the minus strand of JAQCHR010000214.1, from coordinate 3,417 downwards.
AGGAAATCGGCGGCACCCGTGCCGATCAGCACGTCGTCGCCGGATGTACCCAGCGCGGTAATGTCTTGGCTGGGCGCGATGTCGAATCCGAACACGACAAAGGCGCCACCGCTATGCACATTATCGGTGTTGGCGGACTGCGGGGCGCCGACGATGATGTCGTCATATCCATCGCCGTTAATATCGCCTGCGGCAGATACGGACAGGCCTGTTTCGTCAGCCTCACCGACGCCCTCCAGTTTGAAGCCGCCGTGACCGAGGGCCACATCCCTCAGGTCTATCGTGGCGCTACCCTGGGTCGTGCCGAAGACGACATAGGCTGCGCCTGCATCATCGCCATTGGAGTCGTTCTGGTGCGCACCGATGATAATGTCGCCGATACCGTCGCCGTTGATGTCACCCGCGGCGCTGACGGATAACCCGGCTTTGTCGCCCGAGGATTCGCCGATGATCCGGAAGCCGCCCGTGCCCTGCTCAATGTCTTCGAGCAACACGGTGCCTGCCGGGGTCGTCGAGCCGAACACAACCCAAGCGCCACCGGTATAGGATCCGTGTTCGGTCTCATAGCTGTTGCCGATTATAAAGTCGTCGATTCCATCGCCATTGACATCGCCAGCGGACCGAACGGTACGCAAACCGGAAAATAAACCGGCATCGACAATGCGAAACCCGCTCGTGCCGAGGGCAATCTCTCGCAGGTTTACGCCTGGTACATTGCCTTCGCTACCAAACACCACATAGGCGACTTCGCTATCGACGCTAAAGCCACGCGCATTAACGATGATGTCATCGAAACCGTCGCCGTTAACGTCACCGGCGGTTGACACGGAAGAGGCCGGGTTTTGGAAGCTGGACTGATTGATAATTCTGAAACCGCCCGTACCGGCGGCAATTTCGCCAAGATCTTTTGGGGATGCCGCGTCTTCAGAGCAGTAAACCACAAAGCTGGCCCCGGCATAGAGCGCAAAGACGGTATCTCCCGTAACTGGATCGATAAGGGGAGGGGAATGGCGCGGCGCGCCGAAAATGACATCCGCCAGGCCGTCGCCATTGACATCGCCTGCGGTATAAATCGATGCGCCAGCCCTGTCCCCCGGCGCTGCGCCCGCAATCACGAACCCTCCGGTTCCCTGCGCGATTTCCTCCAGACGAACCGTCGGACGGTCGCCTTGCTGACCGAAGATCACATAGGCCGCGCCGCTGCCGGTGCCGCCGGCATTGCTGTAAGGCGCGCCGATAATGGTATCGTCGATACCATCGCCATTGATATCGGCGGCAGCGGAAACCGGGCTGCCTTCGCCGGTGCCGATATCGTCACCGATGATCTTGAAGCCGCCGGTTCCCTGCGCAACAGAAGACAGGTCGATATCGGATATCCCGGAGGTGGTGCCGTAGACCACATAGGCCGATCCGTCTTCTTCGCCGCCGCTGCTGTTGTTCACGGCGCCGATGACAAAATCGTCGATGCCGTCGCCATTGACGTCACCGGCCGCGCTGACCGACATTCCCGTCTTGTCGCCGAAGGCCTCAACGGTAATGGTGATGCCACCGCCCGGGAATTCGTTGATACGGGTTGCCGGGATTTCAATTTCGGTGAAATCCGTAATGGTGATGGCCTTGTCGACCAGCAGGGTCGCCGCGCCCGATTCACTTTCAAATACACGGTAGGCGTTGTCCGCGGTATTGAAATTGCCCAGCAGGTTCCAGCCGTCATCGGCTGTACCGGGCAACAGCGTATCCCCGTTAGCGCCGTTTATCGTCAGCGTCCCCGTTGAGGACAGGCTCTGTACCAAATCCGAAGACAGAAACAGGGTATTGCCGCCGCCGGTCAGATCGATGGCCTCGATGGATTCGACATTTGCGAAGGTCGCGGCGTTCATCAACTGGCCGGTGCCGTTCACGACCAGTGTGTCGGTGCCCGTGCTGCCATCGATTCTCGCATCGGCGGGATCGAAAATAAGGCGGTCATTGCCGCTGCCGCCCAGAAGGACATCGCTGCCGCCGCCGCCATCCAGCGTGTCGTTTCCAGCGCCGCCAACAAGCGTCTCCGCGCCATAGGTGCCGACAAGCGTAACGCCGCCGCCCACGGGGGCGGGGATTGGCGGGGTCACGATGGGGGCGGGTGGGTTGGAGGGGTTGGAGACAACGGCCGCCGGCGGATCCGGCGAAACGGGGACGATCTTCGGCGGCGTAAAGGTGCTTCCCGTATCGAATTCGGGTGGTGTTTCTGTCGCGGTGACGGGCGGGACGGCCGAGTCCGTTGCGGGTGCGTCGACTGGTTCATCGTTACCGCCGGCGGCGGTGGCGAGGTCGTTCAGGTCATCCCCGCCCTGGTCCCAGTCAGCGGCGATGTCGCCGTAGACGGCACTCATTTCGCCGGCGTTGACGACGAACGGTTGGGACGGCACCGCGCCGAAGCCGGAAACAACCGTTGTGGCGCCCGGGCCAGCCAGGGTGACGGCGCCGCCCTGGGTGGTTACCTCAGCCGCGCCATTGAGGACGGTCAGCCAGCTGTCTTCCCCGGCGGCGTTCGCCTGTCCGGCGACGCTTCCGCCGCGCAGGGTGATTGTGGCGGCCGGCGTGTGTACGGTCATCTGTCCGTCAGTGTTTTCGGAACCCGTGACGGTGAAACTGCCGTTCAGCACGGCGAAGGTGAAATCGCCGGCGCCGTTTGCCGGGTCGAATGCAAAGGCGTTGAGTGACAGCCTCGTGTCGCCGGCCAGCGTGAACGTCGATCCGTCGGCCAGGAGAACGGCAACTGTCCCGTCGCCGCCGGTTTCGACGATATCGCCCACGAAAACCGGGTCGCCCGCGTTCAGCCGCGCTCGGATTCCGCCGGGCCGCAGGACGAAGACGTCACCCGACATGGTGCCGGCCTGCCCGGCGATGGCGGGACCGGCGCTTACCCCGGCCTGGGCGTACTGCCCGGCATGTTCCGGCAGGATGGCCATTCCGAGGAATGCCGGGTTCAGCGGCTCACCGGTGGCAGTCATGAGCATTGGCGGCGGATCGGTCAGGAAATAGCCGTCTATCCGGTAGCTGGTGCCATCCCCGGTGGTTACGACAAGGTCGTCGCCGTGCTGCCTGAAGACGCCATCGCCTGCCGAAACGCCGCCGGGCAGGGCAACCGTTACGGCTCCGTCTGATGTCCGTACGGGGATTCCAGGCGCATATACCGCAGCCTCCGATGAATCGCCTACCGTTCGCGCCATTGCCGTGTGGTTCCCGTAACGACAGACCGAAATTCCGTCTGCAATAAATAGTGCAACCGGAAAATGGCGGATGGTCATAAGAAATCAGTGTGGATTCTTTGCAATTTCCACACCAATTACGGTAATGCGCTGGTTTCCCGGCCAAATTCCCGTTCAGGATGGCAGCAATATGGGATAAAGTGTAAGAATATTCGACACCTACGGT
>JAQCHR010000213.1 GCA_027619655.1 Pseudomonadota bacterium | reverse complement strand
GGGCGATGGACCGCCTGGACTTCACGGTCATCGGACCGGCTGTTAACGAGGCCAGCCGTATCGAAAGCCTGTGCTATACCCTGGGACGCCGGTTGCTGATTTCGGAAAGTTTTGCGCAGACGGCGACGCAATGTACGGCACGGTTGGTATCCCTCGGGCGCCATCCGCTGCGCGGGATTGACCGCGAGCAGGAAATATTCTCATTGAACCAGCCCGAAGCGATAGCGCAAACTCCGTTTCCGTCATGACCGAACCAGAGTGGAGAAACGCATCGTGAGCATTGCCAACCCGTACCTTATGTTCCTCGGCGATGCGCCGGACCAGCTCGCAGCGAAAACGGCGAACGGTGTTGCCAAATGGCGCCCGGACTGGTGCCTGGGCCAGTTGCGGCTGGACGGCTGCAAGGCGGATATCGGACTGGCCGACATGACGCTGGAGGAAGCGGCGGCGGCGGGCGCGAAAACCCTGATCGTCGGTGTAGCCAACCAGGGCGGTTTCCTGCCGGAAAGCTGGGTTGCGACGCTGGAACGCGCGCTCGACCTCGGTATGGATATCGCAAGCGGGCTGCACATGCGCCTGACCGATTTGCCGGGGATGGTTGAGAAAGCCTCGAAACTGGGCCGGAGCCTGTATGACGCGCGCCACACAACGCGAGAGTTCAGCGTCGGCAAGGGCAAGAAGCGAACCGGCAAGCGGCTGCTGACCGTCGGCACCGATGTGTCGGTCGGCAAGATGTTCACCTCGCTCGCCATCGAAAAGGAAATGCGGGCGCGCGGCATGAAGGCCGATTTTCGCGCCACCGGGCAGACCGGCATCTTCATTGCGGGATCGGGGGTATCGGTCGATGCGGTCGTCGCCGACTTCATTTCGGGCGCGGCGGAATGGCTATCGCCGGATAACGAGCCGGATCACTGGGATATCGTCGAGGGGCAGGGCTCGCTGTTCCACGCCTCCTATGCCGGGGTGACGCTGGGCCTGCTGCATGGGTCGCAGCCGGATGTCGTGGTGCTGTGCCATGAACCGACGCGTCCGCATATGCGCGGCACGCCGCAGATTCCGATGCCGGACCTGCAGGCGGTCATCGACGCCAACATCGCCGCCGGCCGGCTGACCAATCCGGATATCCGCTGCATCGGCGTTTCGATGAATACCTCCGGCCTGGCGGTTGCGGCGGCGGATGCGCTGTTGCAGGAAACCGAGGCAAGGCTCGGTCTGCCCTGTGTCGATGCGTTCCGACAGGGCGCCGCGCGGCTGGTCGATGCGCTGGACTGAACAATGCGCCGCCTGACAATCCGCCATGAATCCTGGCCGCTGGCCAAGGCGCTGACCATTTCACGCGGCAGCCGTGCCAGTGCGGAGGTCGTCGTGGTGGAGATCGCTGACGGCGATTTTACGGGACGCGGCGAATGCATGCCCTACGCGCATTACGGCGAAACGGTCGAGGGGGTTATCGCGGAGATCGAAGCCCTGCGGGAATACCTGGAAGGCGACCTGAACATCATGACGCTGCAGGTCGCGATGGCGCCGGGCGCGGCCCGCAATGCGGTCGATTGCGCCCTGTGGGACCTTACCGCGAAACAGGCGGGAAAACCGGCCTGGGCGCTGGCCCGGCTGGAAGCGCCGCAGCCGCTGGTCACTGCCTATACGCTGGGGGTCGATACACCCGATGCCATGGCCGCGGCCGCGCGGGAGATCGCCTGGCGACCGCTGATCAAGCTGAAGGTCACCGGCGAGGGCGATATCGACCGGATCGCGGCGGTGCGCGCGGCGGCACCGGAGTCGCGGCTGATCGTCGATGCTAACGAAGGCTGGACCGCGGACATGGTCGAACCGTTCAGCATCGAACTGGCGAAGCTGAATGTGGTGATGATTGAGCAGCCCCTGCCGGCGGACGCGGACGGCGCGCTGGCGGATATGCCACATCCGGTGCCGATCTGCGCCGATGAATCCTGCCATTCGCGCGACGGGTTGGAAGAACTGGCCGGCCTGTACGACATGGTCAACATCAAGCTCGACAAGACCGGTGGCCTGACCGAGGCGCTGGTGCTGCGCGCGGCGGCGCGTGAACTGGGGCTTGGCGTGATGGTCGGCTGCATGGTGGCGACATCGCTGGCCATGGCGCCGGCGGTTCTGGTCGGGCAGGGCGCGGAAGTCATCGACCTGGATGGCCCGCTGCTGCTGGCCAAAGACCGTGAGGGCGGGCTGGTCTATGACGGCAGCACGGTAATGCCGCCCGAACCGGCGTTATGGGGTTAGATCAGATCATGGTTGGTTGGAATCGCCTCCGGTTCCATTCAAACCTGATGTGCTATAGCGGCCGAGCGCCTCGATGGCGGCGCAAAAGCGATCCACTTCCGCATCCGTATTGTAGTAATGCACTGAAGCGCGCACGACTGTTTCCAGGTTCCGGTCGGTCATATCCAGCAGCGTTGAACTGCGGCCGGAGACGGTGACGTTGATGCGCTGTGCGGCCATGGCCTGTTTAATGGCCTCGGCCGCGTGGGTCTCCATTGTGAAGCTGACGATGCCGCATTTCTCCCGACCCTGGTCGTGTACGGCCACGCCCTTTATCGATGAAAGTCCTGCCCGCAACCGCCTTGCAAGCGCGTAAATTGAGTCCCGGATATCGGTCAGCCCCAGCGCAAGGGCGTAATCGATAGCCGCACCGAGGCCGAGCCGCCCGGCGACAAAGGATTCCCAGTTCTCGAAACGGCGCGCATCCGGCCTGATTTCGTAACTGTCCGGCCCCGTCCATTCGGCGGCATGCAGGTCGAGGAAGGGCGGTTCCAGCTTTTCGATCCAGTTGCGCCGGACCCACAGGAAACCGGTCCCGCGCGGGCCGCGCAGATATTTCCGGCCGGTCGCGGAGAGCATGTCACAACCGATATCATCGACATTGACCGGAATCTGGCCAACCGACTGGCAGGCATCCAGCAGGAAGGGAATGCCATGCGCCCGCGCAACCCTGCCGACATCCGCCGCCGGATTGACCAGCCCGCCATTGGTCGGAATATGGGTGATCGCGATCAGCCTGGTTCGCGCGTCGATCATGCTTTCCAGCGCGGCGATGGAAATCTGCCCGTCCGCATCGTCCGGCACGGGAATGACCTCGGCGCCGTGGCGCCGGGCCACCTGCAGATAGGCGATGTAGTTGGACACATATTCCGACCGGGCGGTCAGGATCCGGTCGCCCGGCTGCCAGTCGAAGCCATAGAACGCCATGTCCCAGGCGCGGGTGGCGTTTTCGATGAAGGCGATTTCATCCGCGGCACCGCCAATCAGCCGTGCCGCAGCAGTATAAGTGCGGGACAAGGCTTCACGCGCTTCGGCCGCCGCCTCGTAACCGCCTATCTCAGCCTCGCGCCGCAAATGACCGATCACCGTATCCAGTACAGGCGCGGGCGACAGGGCGGCGCCGGCATTGTTGAAATGCAGGACGGTTTCACATCCGGGCGTATCCGCGCGGGCGCGGCTGACATCGACGGACATGATTGGCCGTTACCCGTCAGAAGGTTTGGTTACAAGGGCAGAAGCCGGAAACCGGATCGTGATCGTCGTCCCGACGCCGGGCGTGCTGTCGATTGTGACCCTTGCGCTATGCATCTCGGCCAGCGATTTCACGAGCGGCAACCCCAGGCCCGCGCCGTTTGCCTGGGAGCGTCTGCCGGTTTCAACCTGCACAAAGGGCGTGAAAACCCGTTGCAGGTCCTGTTGGGCAATGCCGATGCCGGTGTCGGCCACGGAAAGGTCCAGGCCGCCCGACTGGTTGCAGGTCGCGTGGACAAATATCGAACCGCCGGGGTCGGTAAACTTCACCGCGTTAGAAAGGAGGTTCAGGATGATCTGTTTGATGCTGCGCTCTTCGCCGTTCAGCAACGGCAGGTCGTCATCCGGTTCGAGCCGGAGCGTCAAGCCGGCGCTTTCGGCACGGCGCGCGATCATGCGGGCCGCGGAAAAAATGGTGTCGGCAATGTCCATGACTTCCGGCTGGAGGTCGCGGCGCCCGACTTCCAGCTTGGACAGGTCCAGGATGTCTTCGATGATCGCCAGCAGATGCCGGCCGCTGTCGTGGATATCGGTGATGAAATCCTGATACCGGGGGTTGCCCAGCGGTCCGAACAGTTCGTCCCGCAGAACCTCGGCAAAGCCGATAACCGCATTCAGCGGGGTCCGCAATTCATGTGTCATGTTGGCCAGAAATTCGGACTTCGCCCGGTCGGCAAGCAGGGCCATGTCGCGGGCATTGACCAGCGTGCCCTCGGACTGTTTCAGGTCCGTGATATCGATCACCTGAACAATCGTGGATTCATTCGCCGTGGTCTGGACGCCGACCCGCAGCCAGCGTGACCGGACCCTGTGATCCGAGTTGCCGATTCTGGAGATATCAAGATGCGGTATCACTTCCGCCAGTTCGGAGAGGTTTTGCGGCGGTCCGGTTTTCGTCGCCGAAAGGGGGAGCAGGCGGCGCGCGGCGTCATTGCCGTATTCCAGGGCGCCAGCCGGGGCGAATATCAGGACCCCCGTGGACAGCGCTTCCAGCGCCGTGTTGGCTTGCCGGGCCGGGTGTTCGACGGTGCTCTGCTTGTCGTCGGGCATCGGGAAACCATCCAGGATAGGCCATTTCCGGAAACAAGGCTCCGGTCCGGGTCAGAACAAATCGACTTTCGAGATTAGACAGTTTATGCGCAAAAGTATACGCGAAGCATCGTGGAGACGCGGCGCCGCCGGTCTGGAGGGGCTGGTATTACTGCGGGGTGAAGGCGCGGGCCCGGGCGTCACGCGCGGCCTGCTGCCAGGCGCGATAGTTGCGTGGCGGCCACACGATACTGTGTTGCAATGCCGTTGGCGCCGGTGCCGCGCCGCCCGGCGTATCGGCGGAATTCAGGGACGCGCTGCGCTGCGCGCGCCGGGCTTCGGCGAGCTGCCGGTTCTCAGCTTGCTGGATACGGCGATCCCGGGCGCGAATATCCCGCCAGGCGCTGTATACTTTCTTGCCGTAATATGTCTGCCGTTCCGTATCCGACGAATGATAGAAGCGCACCGCCCGCGACCAGGACCGCCGGCTCAGGCGCAATTCGTTCAGGAAAGTCGCGGCATAGGCCACATTGCTGGCGGGTTCGAAAGCATCGTGCAGCGATTCGAACGCGTCCGGATGGTATCCCATGTTGATCTGCATGCAGCCGATATCGATATTGGTCACCCCATCGCGCCGCAGTGCTTCGACCGCCTGTATGGCCGTCTGGCGGTCCGGATAGAATTTTCCTTCCCCCTTTGCCGTAACCGTCCAAGGCCAGGCAAAACTTTCCTGCGTTTCCGGGTTCCAACGCCCCGATTCGGTCGTGGCGATGGCGTAAAGAAGCCGGGAAGGGATATTGCTGCGCTGCTCTTCGTCCCGTGTCGCCTGATCGCAAAGCGCGCTGTCGCCGCCGCTTGCGACCTCTATAACCGGGAGATTCACGAGAATCGCCAGGATGGCAGCGGCCAGCGGGCGCAGCTTTCGGGTCATGACAGGGCAATATTCCAGCGGTTTCATGGTCCGAAGTCACAAGCAAATACCATGCCATGCCCGCCAGATCCTGGCATATTCCGGACAGCGTATATTTCATCGTTAACTTCCTTTTTTTACGAAACGGCAATTGATGGCGCTGTATCAGGTTATGCAGGGGGCGGAGGGCAATAGCGCCTCCACTGGAAAAAGAGCTGATTGGATGACAACAGAGCCAAGTAAATCGGCGGTGCGAATTCTCGTGGCGGAAGACGATGACGCGATGCGGATCTTTCTGCTCAACGCGTTGAGCCGGGCCGGGCACGACGTTAACGCGATGCCCAGCGGCGAATCCGCGGTGACCTGCGCTGGTCTCGGCAGCTATGATCTGCTGCTGACCGATGTCGAAATGCCAGGGATGGACGGCGTGGATCTGGCGCGCCTGATGATGGCGGATTCGCCGAAACTGCGGGTGATGTTCGTTACCGGATACGCCGAAAAGGCGCTGCAGGCGACGGATGTCATATCGCGGGGCGCGCGGGTCTTGTCCAAGCCATTCGCACTTTCAGACCTTGTCCGCCAGGTCCAGACGATGATCGCGGCGCCGGTATGAAAATCGAGGTGCTGGAACACTTGCAATCGTCGGCTAAATGGATATAACCGCGTCTGAAACGGGCGCGTAGCTCAGCGGGAGAGCACTACGGTGACATCGTAGGGGTCGTAGGTTCAATCCCTACCGCGCCCACCATTCCCTTCAATGGCTTGGCAGTTTCCCGCCGGGCCTTTTTCTTTCGGGGCGTCCCTCTGGCGCCGGCAGCGCAAGCTGCCAGGCATATTGCGGGTTTTCACCGCGCCTGAATGCCGATGTCAGGTGACCTCATAACTGGCGGCTAGACTGGCGGAAAGCTGCGCCGCGAACCGTGCGGCAGCCACGGGCAGGGTGCGCCCCTTCAACTGGCCCATATAGATCATGCCGGCGGGCACATCCCGCCGGTCCAGCGGCCGCGAGACCATATTCGCCGCCGTCGTCCGTTCCGAAAGCCCGACCGGAATCTGGAAGGTGATGATGTTTTCCGCCACCGCATGATAGCGCAGGAACTCGAAACTGTCGGATTCGATGACCGGCTCCAGCTTCATGCTGGACCCTTGTGTCGCGATGTCCAGAAGGTGCCGCACGCCGTACTGGCTGGTCGGCAGGGC
>JAQCHR010000212.1 GCA_027619655.1 Pseudomonadota bacterium | reverse complement strand
CCTTGCCGACACGTGTCCGGTAATGCCCGTTCAAATATTCACCCTTGTCGCGCAGCGCCTGCAGGGCGCCGGCAACGTCCGCCGTATCGTCGGCTGCAAAGGCATTCGCCAGGACCGAAATATCCGCGGCGCTTTCGATGCCGAGCAGTTCGCGGGCCGGGCCCGTTACGCCGGAATTGCCCCGCGCCCACCAGACAAGCCCGACCGGCGCCGATTCAATGGTATCGTCTTCGGCTTTGCGGCGGCGCAGAAGGACAGCAAACGCCAGCAGGGCGATGGCGCCGGCCAGCACGTAACCCCATAGGGGCGTTGTCACCTCCAGCCCAGCGGCGAAGGCCATATCCGGTGCGCCCGCCGCCGCAAGAAACCCTGCGCCTGCAACGCGTATTCTGCCCCTGAATTTCACAGGTACAGTGTAAATTTTCCTACGCCTGTAAACAAGAGTCCTGTTTTCCAGCGCGGCGCGGAATTGATACGCCGCGCCGACCCTGAGCAGGCCTATAGCACCTTCAATAAAGTAAAAAAGATTCAGATGGTTGTCGGATCGCCACAGGCGATTCGAACAACCATGATCTGATCTAGTAGCGGTAGTGATCGGGCTTGAACGGACCGCTTGGCGACAGGCCGAGATAATCCGCCTGCTTCGTGCTTAATGTCGTCAGTTCAACGCCGAGCTTCTTCAGATGCAGCGTTGCAACCTTTTCATCTAAGTGCTTTGGCAGCACGAAGACGCCTATTTCGTATTTGTCGGAATGGTTCCACAGTTCAATCTGCGCCAGCACCTGATTCGTGAAGGATGCGGACATGACGAAGCTGGGGTGACCGGTCGCACAGCCGAGATTGACCAGCCGGCCCTCGGCCAGGACAATCAGCCGCTTGCCGTCCGGGAACTCCACTTCGTCGACCTGGTCCTTCACATTGTGCCAGGGGTAATTGCGCAGCGCGGAAATCTGAATTTCCGAATCGAAATGCCCGATATTGCTGACAATCGCCCTGTCTTTCATCGCCCGCATATGGTCGATGGTGATGACATCGACATTGCCCGTGGTCGTCACGAAGATATCGCCCTGGGGCGCCGCCTTGTCCATCGTCGTTACCTGATAGCCTTCCATCGCGGCCTGCAGGGCGCAGATCGGATCGATTTCGGTCACCAGCACGCGCGCGCCCTGGTTGCGGAGGCTCGCCGCGGAGCCCTTGCCGACATCGCCATAACCGCAAATCACCGCGACCTTGCCCGCGACCATGACATCGGTCGCGCGCTTGATGCCGTCGACCAGGCTTTCACGGCAGCCATAAAGGTTGTCGAACTTGGACTTGGTCACCGAATCATTGACGTTGATCGCCGGCACCTTGAGCTTGCCCGCCTTGTGCATTTCGTAGAGACGATGGACGCCGGTGGTGGTTTCCTCCGAGAGGCCCTTCACATCGGCCATCAGTTCGGGGAATTTTTCATGCATCATGATGGTCAGGTCGCCGCCATCGTCCAGGATCATGTTCGGCCGCCAGCCATTCGGGCCGATGATCGTCTGCTCGATGCACCAGTTGGCTTCTTCCTCCGTCTCGCCCTTCCAGGCGAAAACCGGCAGGCCCGCCGCCGCCATTGCGGCCGCCGCCTGGTCCTGGGTGGAGAAAATATTGCAGGATGACCAGCGGATTTCCGCGCCCAGCGCCGTCAGCGTTTCCATCAGCACCGCCGTCTGGATCGTCATGTGCAGGCAGCCTGCGATCCGTGCGCCCTTCAGCGGCTGGGACGGGCCGAATTCTTCGCGCAGCGCCATCAGCCCGGGCATTTCCGTCTCGGCGATGGTGATCTCCTTGCGTCCCCAGTCCGCGAGGCTGATATCGGCGACTTTGTAATCTTGTGCGGTGGTCATCTGCGTCTCCTGATTCATACATGCCAGGCGCGATGGCGAATCGCACACCGGCCGATTTCCAAACGGGCATATAGCAAGGAAATCCGACACCCGCAACAATTACATAAATAAATCTTTATGTATTTATCTTATTGCGCCAGCCTGCTGAAGCCTTGACGCTCCGACGCATTGCTGGGTCGATGGATTTTACTGTCATGCACCCGATTCAGGCGCATTCTTACGCGCCTGGCAGGCAGGTTAGCCCGATCAGGGTTTTGAGAACGTTAAGGCCCAGCATATTTCAGGGCGGATTTCCGCAGGCACAGATCGCCGGCGCCAGCCGGCATACGAATGGCGGCGCGGCCGCCTATCCTTCCACGGCTTCCCAGTCGACTTCCGGTTCGCGTTTTTCCTGCAGGCTGCGATAAGGCAGGCCGTAGGTCATGCCGGTATCGCCCGTGCGGCGCTTGAACTGGATGGTGCGGATGAATTCACGGATCCGCGGCTGGATTTCGGTCTTCCAGCGGCGACCGTTGAACACCCCGTAATGGCCGACGCCGGGCTGGACATAATGGTATTTTTCGTCGATCGGCACGTTGACGCAGAGGTCCAGCGCCGCTTCCGTCTGGCCTAGGCCGCAGATATCGTCCTTTTCGCCTTCCACGGTCATGATCGCCGTCTTGCGGATCGCGCCACAATCGACCAGTTCGCCCCGATGGGTCATCCAGCCGTCCGGCAGCGAATGATCCTGGAAGGCCGTTTTTACCGTCTGCAGGTAGAATTCGGCCGGCAGGTCCATGACCGACATGTATTCTTCGTAGAAGTCCTGATGCTGCTTTACCGAATCCGCGTCGCCCTCGACCAGATGCTCGAACAGCTTGCGATGCGCGGTCATGTGACGTTCGAGGTTCATGGTCATGAAGCCCGTCAATTGCATGAACCCGGGATATACGCGCCGCATCGCCCCGGCATTGGGAAACGGCACCTGGGACGTAACCGTGTGCTCGAACCATTCGATCGGGCGGCTTTCCGCCAGTTCGTTGACGACGGTCGGATTGCGCCGCGTATCGATCGGCCCCCCCATCAGCGTCAGCGACGCGGGCTGGATCGGCATGTCGCGCGAGGCCATCAGGGCGGTCGCCGCCAGCACCGGAACCGCCGGCTGGCAGACCGCGATGACATGGGTGTTTGGCCCCAGAAACTGTATGAAATCGATAATATAATCAATGAAATCGTCGAGGTCGAAGCGACCGGAAATGACAGGAATGTCACGGGCATCGGCCCAGTCGGTGATATAGACCTCGTGCTCCGGCAGCATCGCCTCGACGGTGCCGCGCAGCAGCGTTGCGTAATGGCCGGACATCGGCGCGACCATCAGCACCTTCGGATCGTAACGCTGCCCGGTGACCGCCTCGTCGCGGGAAAAATGCAGCAGGTTGCAGAATGTCTTGTTGAGAACGATTTCTTCGGTCACCGGGACCGGCATGCCGTGGATCTTGGTTTCATGCAGACCGAATTCCGGTTTTCCGTAGCGGCGCGTCAGGTTCTCGAACACTTCCAGCCCGGCGGACAGGTTTCGCCCGACCGGTGATTTACCAAAGCAATTGAATGGCAGGTCGAGCTGAAACTTCAATCCCTTCGCGCCCCATCGCAGGGGTGTCATCAGGGAATGCGCCAATTCATGCATATGATAATTCATTCAAGTGCCTTCCACTGTAATTGCGGCAGCTGACGATATTGCTGCACCGCAGCATTATGCGGTTTGCCTCGCATAGTGGCAATACCCCCCGGGAACTTGCCGATCTTCATCATAGATTGAAATACTTGCCAGAAAATTTAGGAAAACGGCGTGAACGCGGGCCGGGATTGCCTTTCGCCCTGTGATTGTCACATGGTTTCATTCAAATCGTCGAGCATGCGCCCGATTTCCTCAGGATCAATCTGTTCCATGATCGCCCGCGCATGCAGCGTTGTCGATGCAATATCGAGCGCCCTCACCCGCTGTTTCACGCGGGGCAGGCTCGGCGCCGCCATCGACAGTTCGCGCACGCCGAGACCCAGCAGCAGCGCGGTATAGCGCGGATCGCCGGCCACTTCGCCACAGACGCTGACCGGTATGCGCGCGCGCAGGGCGGCGTCCACCGTCGACTGGATCAGCCGCAGAACGCCGGGATGCAGCGGGTTGTAGAGATAGGCGACGCGTTCATCGGCGCGGTCGATGGCCAGCGTATACATGGTCAGGTCATTGGTGCCGATGGCGAAGAAATCCGCCACCTGCGCCAGCATATCGGCAATCAGTGCCGCACCCGGCACCTCGATCATCACGCCGAGCGGCGGCAGGGGATCGGCAATCGGCACGCCGCGGCGCTTCAACCGGTGCACAGCGGCGCCCAGCGCGGCCTGCACCTTCAGGACCTCGTCCACCGTCGATACCATCGGCAGAAGAATGCGCACCGGCCCATGGGCGCCGGCCCGCAGGATCGCCGCCAACTGGTCCGACAGCATCTTCGGCTCCCGGAGCGAGAGCCGGATCGCCCGCAAACCGAGCGCCGGATTGGCGGAATCATGCAGGTCACTGCCCACCGAATAGGCCAGCTTGTCGCCGCCGACATCCAGCGTGCGGACGGTTACGGGGCGGCCTTTCATCCCCTCGACGATGGCGCGCAGGCTTTCATACTGTTCGTCTTCGTTCGGCGGGCGGTCGCGGTTCATGAACAGAAACTCGGTGCGCAGCAATCCGATCCCTTCCGCGCCGTTCCGCTGCGCTAGCACCAGTTCGTGCGGCAGTTCGTAATTCGCATAGAGCTGGATATCGGTCTTGTCCCGCGTGACCGAGCGCAGGTCGCGCAACCCGGAAAAACGCCGGGACTCGCGCCGGAGCGATGCCCGTTTCTTTTCGTAATCCGCCAGGGTCGCGGGCGTCGGGTCGATAACGATGCGACCGCCGCTGCCATCGACGATGACCGTCAGCGCGCCGCGCGCGCCGGGCGACAGCCGCGATATATCCAGGTCGGTCACCCCCAGCACCGCGGGAATCCCCAGCGACCGCGCCACGATCGCCGTATGCCCTTCAGGCCCGCCCATGATCGTGCCAAAGCCGCCGATCATGGCCGGATTCATCAGCGCCGTTTCCGCCGGGCTGAGATCTTCCGCCAGGATGATGCAGCCGCGCGGCAGGGTCGAATAGGCCGGCAGGGGCGTCTTGGTCAGGTTCCGGATCAGCCGCGCCCCGGCCTCCCGGATATCGTCCGCCCGGGCCGCCATATAGGGGTCGTCCAGTTCCGCGAAATTGCGCGCGATCTTGGAAATTTCCGCCCGGACAGCCGCCTCCGCGTTAATCCGCGTTTCCGCGATCCGCTGCTCCACGCCGCGCACCAGCCGCGACCCGGTCAGCATCCTCGTATAGGCCTCCAGCAGGGTAGACAGTTCTTCGCCCGCAGCGCCCGCATGCATCTTCCGGGCCCGGTGGCCGAGCCGCCGCAACTGCCGGCGCGACAGGTCCAGCGCCGCGCGGAACCGCGCCTGTTCTTCGGGAATTTCCGCCTTGCGCACGGTGAATTCCGGCACAGTCGGCGCGCCCACCTCGCTGAGATGCGCCGGCCCGATGGCGATCCCGGGTGATACGCCCAGCCCCTCGAAAACGAGCTCCTGCGCCTGCTTCCTTTTGCCCGGATCAGGCTTCATCGAAACCGTTTTCCACCAGCGCCGTCAGCGCCGCCAGCGCCGCGTCGGCATCCGCGCCGGCGGCGGCGACGTCGATACAGGTTCCGGTCGATGCGCCCAGCGTCATCAGCCCCAGGATCGAATCGCCCGATACGGTCGTCCCGTCCTTCGTGACCGAGATTGTCGCCTCGAACTGCTCGGTCACTTTGACGAACCGGGCGGAAGCGCGCGCATGCAGCCCCTTTTCATTGACGATTCGCATCTGACGCATCATCGGGGGCAGGATCCTATCCGGTCCGGGTCGCGAGCAGGCTGGACGCGATGTTGATGTTGTTGCGGCCCGCCTCCTGCGCCGCTTCGGCAGCCTCGAGCAGGGATTTCGTACTACGCACCTTGTGCAGCCGGATCAGCATCGGAAGATTGACGCCCGCGATGACCTCCACATTGGCGGCTTCCAGAATGGAGATGGCCAGATTGGACGGGGTGCCACCGAACATATCCGTCAGGACAACCACCCCGGCGCCGTCATCGACCTCCTTGACCCTTTCCAGCAGCTCGTACCGGCGCTGTTCCATGTCGTCTTCGGGGCCGATCGGCACGATCGCGACATGGTCGACCTTCGCCTCGACAATATGCTCCAGCGCGGCGACGAATTCCGCCGCCAAACCGCCATGCGTGACCAACACCATCCCGATCATATATTTTCCTCACAACATGTTTCGTCCGCCACCGCTCGCCATGTCGCGGTGATGGATGTAAACAGGGCGGCCCTGATTTTCGAGCCATTCAACGAGCCGTCTTGCGACGTAGACTGACCGGTGCCGGCCGCCGGTGCAACCGACCGCGATGGTCAGATAACTTTTGCCTTCCGCTTCGTAGCGCGGCAGCAGGATCGCCATCATGCCCGTCAGCGAATTCATGAATGCCGGAAAATCCGAATCGGCGGCGACATATGCGCCGACTTCCACATCCTCGCCGGTCAAGGGCCGCAGCGCATCGACGTAATGGGGATTGGTCAGGAACCGGGCATCGAAAACCAGATCCGCTTCGCGCGGCAGACCCTGCCGGTAGGAAAACGAGGTTACATTTATCGTCAGGCCGGACGTGTCCTCGAAGCCGAAGCGCTCCGACACCTGTTCCTTCAGGTCCCACAGTGTCTTGTTCGAGGTATCGATC
>JAQCHR010000211.1 GCA_027619655.1 Pseudomonadota bacterium | reverse complement strand
GTTGGAGGCCCACGGGCTGTTCGCGGATTGCCGCGCGGTCGTGTCCGGCTATCTTGGCAGTGTGGCGACGGGACCGGTTGTTTACGACGTTGCGGCGCGGGTTGGTGCCGCCCGTCGCGGCGCTTTCTGGTGTTGCGATCCTGTCATGGGGGATAACGGCCGCTTTTATGTGGCCGACGGGATACCGGAATTTTTCCGCGACCGGGCGATTTCCGCAGCCGATATCATCACGCCGAACGTCTTCGAAGCGGAATATCTATCCGGTGTAACAATCAGGTCGGCGGCAGATGCGGTTCGGGCGGCGCAGACATTGCGGCAAGCCGGACCGGCCACCGTTATCGTGACGGGGGTCCGTGGCGGCGCATCCATTGCCGCCATTGCCGTAACGGCGGATGGTGCCTGGATATCATCGGCGCCGTTCATCGATATTCCGGCGCATGGCGCGGGCGATGCGTTCGTCGCGCTGTTCGTCGGTCACCTGCTGAACGGGGAAGAATCCGGGCAGGCACTGGCGCTCGCGGTTTCCGGTATTCATGCGCTTCTGGAGGCGTCGGTTGATGCGGACGATCTCATGCTGGTTGAATGCCTGCAGGGTATCGTCGCGCCGCGCAAGGTGTTCGCCGCGGTGCGGCTGCCCTGAGACTCAGGCCTGGTTTCCTTCGGCGAATTCGCGCAGCGCGGCACCGACCTGTCCGACAACGCCCTGCCAGTCGCCGGGCGCGCCCTGCCGGAAAAGGCGCATCGACGGGTACCAGGGTGAATCGGTTCGGGCGGTCTGCCAGCGCCAGTCGAGCGCATGGGGCGGGAGGGTCCAGACCGGACGGCCAAGGGCGCCGGCCAGATGAACCAGCGCCGTATCGACGCTGATGACAAGGTCCAGCGACATCAGCAACGCGGCGCTATCGGCGAAGTCCTCGATATCGGCGCTTCGGTCGCGCAAAATCGCCGTGAAGCCCTGCGCGGCAATGGCTTCCGCATTTGCGCCAAGCTGCAGCGAATGGAAGGTTGTCCCGGAAACTTCGAACAGGGGGGCCAGTATCGACAGCGCGACCGATCGGTTGCGGTCGTTGCGATGGGTCGGTTTGCCGGCCCAGGCAATGCCGATCTGGCAGCCTTTCGGCGCTGGATGTGCGGATGGCATGCCGGCTGTGGCGAGATAGGGAATCCCGGAAGGGATGGATTCCGGCGTTGTTTTGGCCAGACGGGGAAGCGACAGCAGGGCCACCTGCGCATCATGGGAGGGCAGGGGTGCCGCATCGCGGATCGCAATCGAGATGCCATCGAAAGCCGGGCTGGTGGCAAAGAGGCGTGCCAGCGGTGCCGGACATTCGAAAATTATCCGGTCCGGTGCGCCCGGGCGCGTGCGCACCAGCGGCAGGTAACGGACGAACTGGATCGTGTCGCCGAATCCCTGTTCTGCGTATACCAGCAGCGTTTTACCGGTCAGGTCCCCGCCGTCCCAGGCCGGCGCGTCAAGTCCGCGCGGTGTGGCGTCGGGAATTTGCCAGCGCCAGTCGTATTCGGTGAAGCCGCGTTCGATATCGCCCTTCAACAGCAATGCCAGCGCCCGGTCCCATTTCAGTTCCGCTGAGGCGTAGCCTTTGGCCTCGGCCAGGTTGAAATTCGCCAGCGCCCGATCCAGTTCGCCGCGGTCGCGCTGGACCAGCGCAAGGTTGTACCGGTACGACCCCGTGTCGGGATCGATGGCCATCGCGGCTTCATGGCTTGCTGCTGCTTCATCAAGGCGCCCGGCGGCCCGCAATGCATTTCCCAGGTTGGAATGCGCCGCTGCGTCGCCGGGTTTCAGGGCGACTCCGCGGCGCAGGCACGCGATACTGGCGGCAATTCGCCCTTCGGCGCGCAGTGCTACGCCAAGATTGATCCAGGCGGGCGCAAAATCGGGACTCACCACGAGAATGCGCTGGTAACAGTCGATGGCCTCATCCAGTTTGCCCTGTCGATGCCGTGACAGGGCAAACTGGAACGCCGTGGCGCGATCGACCTTTCCGGAAACAGACGGTTCAGGAGGCGCCGCTACCATCGGGAAGTCGCCGGTTGTCCGTTACGCCGCTTTTTCGAGATACCCCGCGACCAGCGCTTCGGCGATCTGCACCGCGTTCAGGGCCGCGCCTTTGCGCAGGTTGTCGGACACCACCCAGAGGTTCAGCCCGTTTTCGATCGAACCATCGTCGCGGATACGGCTTACATAGACGGCGTCCTCGCCGGCGCATTCGGCCGGCGTAACGAAACCGTCCTCAGCATGGTGATCGACCACGATGACACCCGGCGCGGCGGATAGCGCGGCGCGCGCTTCTTCGACCGAAATCGGGTTGGCGAAGGCGATATTGACCGCTTCGGCATGGCCGATGAATACCGGCACCCGGACGCAGGTCGCGGAGACCTTTATTCTGGGGTCGAGGATTTTCTTGGTTTCGGCTGCCATCTTCCACTCTTCCTTGGTCGACCCGTCTTCCATGAAGATGTCGATCTGGGGAATGACGTTGAAGGCGATCTGCTTCGCGAATTCACGCTTTTCCATCGCGTCGTTGACGAAAACGCCGCGGGTCTGGCTGAACAACTCATCCATTGCGCCCCGGCCCGCACCGGAAACCGACTGGTAGGTGCTGACTACGACCCGTTCGATGACCGCCAGGTCGTGCAGCGGCTTCAGGGCGACGACCATTTGAATGGTGGAGCAGTTCGGGTTGGCAATGATGTTGCGGCGGCCGTAATCGGCGATGGCGTGGCCATTGACCTCCGGTACAATCAGCGGGACATCGGGATCCATGCGGAAATGCGAGGTATTGTCGATTACCACGGCGCTGGCTTTTGCAGCGCGCGGCGCGAAGACTGCCGACACTTTCGCACCGGGCGAAGACAGGACGATATCGGTTCCCTTGAAGTCGAAATCGTCAAGTTTCCGTACCTTGAGTTCGTCATCCTCGCCGAACGAGATGGTGGTCCCGGCGGACCGGTCGGACGCCAGCGCGACGATATCGTCGATCGGAAAATTCCGCTCCGCCAACGTTGTCAATACTTCGCGGCCGACATTTCCTGTCGCGCCGACAACTGCAACTCGATAACCCATCGTATTGGTCCTGCTGTAAGTCATTGTCGGCACGCGGTTGACGCGAGCGGACAAAAAGAAAAGGCGAGGAGTTTCCCCCTCGCCCGAAAAAAATTTCCGTTAACGGGGGTCGGCGATCAGCCGCCCTTTTTGGATTCGGTAGTCGTCGGCGTCTGCGGCAGCGGGGTCGCGTTTTCCGCTGTCACGACCGGTTTGGGCGTGGACGCGACATGGTTGCCCCAGCCGCAATCGCCTTCCGCCTGGGCCGTCGCGGCGAAGGCAATCCCGGCAAGCGCTGTAATCGAAGTCATGACAATTTTACGCATGGTCAAACCTCCATTAATCCATCTGTTCCGTAAACTAGTCCCGTCATGTTCCGTAATCAAGGGCCAGTTTAGCTGGTCTGGGTCGGCCCGCCATCCGGCATTGGCGTCTGGGCGGGCGTTTCATCATAGCCCCCCTCGGCGCAGTCATAGACCGGATAATCCGCCGCCACCGCCGGTAGGGCGCTGAGCGGGAAGATGACCAGTACCGCAAAAATCCAGCGCATCTGACACGTCTTTCGGTTCAGGAGAACAAGCCTGCATGCCTGTCCGCCACACTACGCCTTCGACAGCGATTGTCCAGCGCCGCCGTCCGGGTCAGGCGGCCTGCTTGTCCAGTTCCCGCAGAATGGCGTCGCCCATAACATTGGTCGATACGCGCGCGGCGCCGGGGCCCATGATATCCGTGGTCCGTACGCCGCTTTTCAGCACATTGCGCACCGCTTCCTCGATCAGCGCTGCGTCTTCATGCAAATCGAAAGAATAGCGCAGCAGCATGGCGAAACTCAGCAGGCAGGCCAGCGGATTGGCCAGTCCCTTGCCGGCGATATCGGGCGCGCTGCCATGGACCGGCTCGTACAGGGCGCGGCGGCGGCCGCTTTCATCCGGCGCGCCAAGGGTGGCGGATGGCAGCATGCCGAGCGACCCCGTCAGCATCGCGGCGCAATCGGAGAGGATATCGCCGAACAGATTGTCTGCCAGGATCACGTCGAACTGGGTCGGCGCCCGGACCAGCTGCATGGCGCAGTTATCCGCGTACATGTGCTCCAGTTTGATATCGGTGTGTTTCGCAGCATGCAGCTTGGTCACAACATCGCGCCACAGCACGCCGGTTTCCATCACATTGGCCTTTTCGGCCGATGTCACCTTGCCGCGGCGGACCCGGGCAAGATCGAAGGCCACTTCGGCGACGCGGCTGATTTCGGTATCGGTATAGACCTGTGTGTCCACGCCGCGGCGATGGCCGTCGGGCAGGGTTTCAATACCGCGCGGTTCGCCGAAATAGACGCCGCTGGTCGATTCGCGCACGATCATCAGGTCGAGCCCCTTGATCACTTCCGGCTTCAGGCTGGAGGCATCCAGCAGCGCGTCGAAGGTAAGCGCGGGCCGAAGGTTGGCAAACAGGTCGAGTTCCTTGCGCAGACGCAGCAGGCCCATTTCCGGGCGCAGGTTGCGCGGGGCGTCGTCGTATTTCGGGCCGCCGACGGAACCGAACAGCACGGCATCGGCCGCCATTGCCGCCGCCAATGTATTGTCGCTCAGCGGCGTGCCATGGGCGTCATAGGCGGCGCCGCCGACAAGATCCTCGGTGACGTTGAACGTGACTTCACGGCGGTTGTCGAACCAGTCGATGACCCGGCGCACCTGGCCCATGACTTCCGGGCCGATGCCGTCGCCCGGCAGGATAAGTATTGATTTGTTCGCCGCCATTTTCGTTCCTTTTTTTACGGCCCTGATTTGTTTCAGGACGACTTCAGTTCAAGTGTGCGTACGTCTGTCAGGCGCCCCGTGACGGCTGCCGCGGCGGCCATGGCGGGGCTGACCAGATGGGTCCGGCCATTGCGTCCCTGGCGACCTTCGAAATTCCGGTTCGAGGTCGAGGCGCAGCGCTGGTGCGGTTCGATATTGTCGCCGTTCATGGCGATGCACATCGAGCACCCGGGATCGCGCCATTCAAATCCGGCGTCGATGAATATCCTGTCGAGGCCGCGCGCTTCGGCTTCGCGTTTGACTAGCCCGGATCCGGGAACGACCATGGCGCTGACGCCATCGGCCACGTGGCGGCCGCGCGCAACCGCCGCAGCAGCTTCCAGGTCCTCGATCCGGCTATTGGTGCAGGAGCCGATGAAGACGCGGTCGATTTCAATATCGGCCATCGCGGTACCGGGCTGCAGGCCCATGTAACGCAGCGACCGCTCCATCATGCGGCGCCGGTCGATTGTTTCGGCATCGCGCGGATCCGGCACCTTGCCGTCAATCGGCGCCACTTCCTCGGGATTGGTGCCCCAGGTGACCTGGGGGGCAATCTGCGCCGCATCCATGACGACTTCCTTGTCAAAGACGGCATCGCGATCCGTCGGCAGCGTCTTCCAGTAGGCCAGCGCCGTATCCCAGGCCTCGCCCTTGGGCGCATATGGCCGGCCTTTTACGTATTCGAAGGTTTTTTCGTCCGGGGCGATCATGCCCGCACGGGCGCCGGCTTCAACCGACATGTTCGTGACGGTCATGCGGCCTTCGATCGACAGGTCGCGGATGGCCGAACCCGCATACTCGATGACATGCTCCGTGCCACCGGCGGTACCGATCCTGCCGATGATCGCCAGGACAATGTCCTTGGCGGAACAGCCGGCCGGCAAGACACCATCGACGGTGACGCGCATGGTTTTCGGCCGGGGAAGGGTCAGCGTCTGGGTGGCGAGGAGATGCTCCACCTCCGAGGTGCCGACCGCCATGGCAAAGCAGCCGAGCGCGCCATTGGTGGCGGTATGGCTATCGGCGCAGAACAGGGTGACGCCGGGCAGGGTAAACCCCTGTTCCGGCCCGATGACATGCACGATGCCCTGTCGCGGGTCGAACATGTCGATCAGTTCGACGCCGAATTCGTTGTAATCGATCCGCGCCTGCTCGACCATCATCCGGGAGACCGGGTCGGCGATGGGTTTGTCGCGGTCCTTGGTGGGAATGACGTGATCGATGACGCCGATGATTTTTTCCGGATGGCGGACCGTCAGCCCGTTCTGTCGCAAGGCTTCGAAGGCCTGCGGCTGCATCTCCATGATCAGCACCCGGTCGGCATAGACCAGGCTGAGGCCGTCTTCCGTTACGTCAATCTCGTGGGTGTCCCAGATCTTGTCGAACAGTGTCTTCGGCGTGCTCATTCTGCGGCGGCCGGATACAGCCAGGGCTGATTCAGCCGCTGCTTTTCCTCGAATGTGCCAATCGACTTTTCCTTCTTCATCGTGATGCCGATGTCATCCAGCCCGTCCAGCAGGCAGTCGCGCCGGAATTCCTCCAGCTTGAAGGATATGGCGGCGCCATTCGGGCGGCGGATCAGCATTTCCTCGAGGTCGATGGTCAGCTCCGGGTTTTCCGGGTCGCTGGCATCGGCCATCAGCGCGTCCAGTTCGTCCTTCGAAACGCGGATCGGCAGGATGCCGTTCTTGAAGCAGTTGTTGTAGAAAATATCGGCGAAGCTGGTGGAGATCACGCAGCGGATGCCGAAATCCATCAGCGCCCAGGGGGCATGCTCGCGCGACGAACCACAACCGAAATTATCGCCGCCGATGATGATCTTGGCATTGCGGTACGGCTG
>JAQCHR010000210.1 GCA_027619655.1 Pseudomonadota bacterium | reverse complement strand
CCCGGCAAAGGACGAAGCAGCCTCTGGAAAGTTGACCGTATGAACGGAATTAGACAACAAAAGCCAACCGATGCCAATCGTTTTGAAAATTACCGCCCGCGCCGGGCCTACGCCTATGCCTCGCCGTAATGCACCCGGCGATAGGCGCGGGACGGGATTTTGTCGTCCGTGTGCGCGTCCCACAGGGTGGCGATGTTGGCGCTCTGGTGGTCGGCGAAAAGCTGCGCCGTCTGGCCCATCTGGCTGATGGTGGCGCCGCGCATGCCGAAGCCGGTGGCGACGCCGGCCAGGTCGCCACGGCCGTGGATCGCCTGCCCCGCCTCGATGTCATGCGCGCGGAACTTGTGGAATTCCGCGCCATAGCCGCCGTCGTTCATGATGTTGATCAGCAGCTTGATGCCCTGGCGGCGGATGGTTTCCAGTTCCTGCACATGCATCAGCAGGCTGCCGTCGCCCTCGATCAGCGCGACTTTGCCGTCATTGCGCGCGGTGGCGATGCCGATGGCGGCGGGCAGGCCGGAGCCGATGGCGCCGAAATCGTTGACCACGTGGTACTTGTCCGCCGGGCGGCCGGTCATATGGGTCATGGCGATGGAGAAATAATGCCCGCCGCCTACGACGATGTCCCAGTCCTTGGGGATGACCTGGTCCAGTTCGAGGATCAGCTTGCGCGGATCGACCGTGTTCGACTGCACCGGGTAGACCTTGCTGTCCGGGTTGTCGGCGGCGATCTGCGCCGCCATGTCGCCGCTGCGGAACCCGGTACGGGAAACGCCGCGTTCGTCCATGCGTTTGACGATGGCTTCCGCCGCCGCCTTCGCATCGGCGCGGATATGCAGGTCGGCGGTGCGTAGCCCCTGCCACAAGCCGCGCGGGTTGATGTCGATCTGCACGACCTGCGCGCCGGGATACAGGTAGCCGCCCTCGGTCGTGTAATGGCCCAGCCCGGCGCCGACGCCGATCACCAGGTCGGATTCGGCGAAGCGTTCGCGCGAGAAGTCGCTGGCGAAGGCGCCGGCGATGTCCATCGCATAGGGGTTGCCGGTGAACAGGCCCTTGGCGAACAGCGACGTCGCCAGCAGCGCGCCGGATTTTTCGGCCAGCGTGGCCAGCGCGTCGCGCGCGCCGGAGCGGGTGGTGCCGCGGCCGCCGATGATGATCGGCTTTTCGGCCTCCGCGATCATGTCGATCAGCCGGTCGACGATTTCCGGGTCGGGCACCGGCCGCTGGGCGGCGGGGATGATGCTGGAGGACGGCATGTAATCCGCCATGTAGGGGTATTCCTGCGCCTGCAGGTCCATCGGGATGCTGAGGACCACGGGCTTGCGTTCGACCTGCGCGACCTGGAAGGCCTCGCGCACATTGTCGAGCAGCCGGTCGATGGATTTGACGCCGATGTAATGCGCACCGGTCGCGAGCGTCAGCGGCGCCATGTCGATCTGCTGCAGGTACCAGGCGGAGGCCAGCGGCGCATCGCCCGCGAAGACCACCATGGGCACGTTGCCGCGCGCCGCGATGGTCAGTGCGGTCATGATCTGGGTGAAGCCCGGGCCGCAGGTGGTGGAGGCGACGCCGACCTTGCCGGTGGCGCGGGCATAGCCGTCGGCCATGGCGCAGGCGCAGTGTTCATGCCGGGCGTGGATGACGCGCACGCCGTACTTGTCGCCCATCTTGGCGGACCAGTACATGTTTGCATCGCCCATCAGGGTGAACAGGGTGTCCACGCCTTCGGCGACAAAGGCCTGGGCGAGAACGTCGGAGACCTGAAGCTTTTCCATTATTGATATCCTTTCGATCCGAATAAAGAGGCGAGCCATCCCCTGAAGGCGCGCCAGAGAAGACTGAAGGCGCTGAGCTCCGCGGCCGGGGCGGGCCGGGGCGGCGCGGGTGGTTGTTCCGGTGGGGCACCGGCCGCGGTGGCGGCAGCGGCGGTATCCGCCGGGGCGTCCGTCGTTTCGGCGGGGGCTGCACCGCCCTGCCGGTCGGCGACCAGTTTGGTCAGGTTGGCGGAGAATTCCGCCAGCAGCGCCCGGGCGACATGGATGCCGCCGGCGTTGACGAAGGTTTCCAGCGGGCCGGTGACGCTGAATTCGCCATCGATGGCCAGTTTCGTTTCGGTGTCGCCGGTGACCGCCAGCCGGCCCGAGGCCAGCGCCCGCGACGCGCCGCGCTGGTCGATGCCGCGGCCTTCGACCGTGCAGGTCTTCGTCACGTCGTCGAATTTCAGCGATGCCTCGCCCCGGAAGGTCGCGACGGTCGGGCCGAACTTGACCCGGATCGAGCCGCGCCAGGCGCCGTCGCCGGAATCGGGGGATAGTTCCGCGCCGGGGATGCAGGACGCCACCAGCGCCGGGTCGCTGAGCAGTGGCCAGACTACTTCCGGCGGCGAGGGGATATTCGTTTCTTCGCGGAGGGAAACCATGCTTCGTGAACTGCTCGCATTCGGAGAGTGGAAATTCTTGCGGGCGGAAGGCCCGGCGCCGGTTTGGGGGCATGACGCAGATGGAAGGCTAGCGTATCGCCTCCGGGGCCGGTCAACAAGCTGTGACGGAATGTCAGCCCTGCAGGCCGAATTCCGCCGCCAGGAGGCCGTAGGAGCGCTTGCGGGCTTCCAGGTCATAGGTCCAGGTCAGCACGACGATTTCGTCCAGTCCCAGTTCCGTGCCCAGTTCGCGCAGCCGCGCGCCGACCTGGTCCGGTGTGCCGACGAAGGCATTGCGGCGCATCATGTCCACCCGCGGCCGTTCCACGGCGGAAAAGGCATTTGCCGGGTCGTCGCTCGGCGGCATGATCGGCAGCAGCAGCCCCCGGTCGCGCGACAGGCGGGAGCGTGCGCGCGAGGTGAACAGCCGTTCGGCCTCTGCCTCGGTATCCGCCGTCAGCGCCCAGACGCAGATATTGGCATGGGGTTCCGGGTGCCGCTCGCTGGGCCGGTACTGCTGGCGGTAGAGGTCGATGGCCTGCGCCGTGCCGCGCCCCTCGGTGATGAAATGGGCAAAACTGTAGGGCAGGCCGAAATGGGCGGCGACCTGCGCGCCGTATTCCGAGGTGCCCAGCATCCAGACATCGGGCGATGTGTTGATGTCGGTGGCCAGCGGATGGGCCTTGATCTCGCGGAAGGGATGGCCGTCCGGCAGCGGAGCGCCGGTGACCCAGGCGACCAGATCCTGCACCTGCTGGGGGAACTGGGCGGCGGCGGTATTGGCGTTCGGGTTCAGCGCGAAGGCGGTGCGCCCGTCCGATCCCGGCGCGCGCCCGACACCCAGGTCGATCCGCCCCGGCGCCAGCGAATCGAGCACGCGGAACTGTTCGGCCACCTTCAGCGCCGAATAATGCGGCAGCATGACCCCGGCGCTGCCGATGCGGATGCGTTCGGTCCGCATCGCGATGGCAGCCATCAGGACCTCCGGCGCGGTGCCGACGATGCTGGGATGGCTGTGGTGTTCCGAGACCCAGAACCGGTGATAGCCCAGCGCCTCGCAATGCTGCGCCAGCGCCAGGGTTTCCTGGATCGACTGGGCATGGGGCCGCTCCGCCATGGCGACGGACTGGTCGAGAACGGACAGTTTCAGCATGGCGGATGCTCCCTGGGTCGGTTGGTGTGGCCGGTGGTCACCCGAAATACGCGATTCCCGCCGCCCTTGTCGCGAAAAACCGACCGACGGCGATTCCCATCGGCCCTGACATGCTCTACCCTGCGGCGCTCGGTCGTTCTTCCCATCGCAACAGGACTCAATGCGCACGCCCAAGATTACCTTTATCGCGGCGTTCGCGGCTGCGGCTGGTGCGTTCGTGCCCCTGACGGCGCTGTCTACCGGCACGCTGTATTATTACCTGCCGACGGTCGGGTATGGCGTGGCGGCGCTGGCGGCGGGTTTCCTGCGGACGCGCCATGCGGCGCTGGCATGGGTTTCGGGAGTTGCGCTTGTCGCGCTGCTTTTGAGCGTGCTGGGATTCCGGCTGGTCGATGAATTCACCGGCGCCACGCGCTTTTCACATCTCGGCCTGATCCAGATCGGCGATGCGGCGGATTTCTTCGGCACGGTGGCGGAATTCCTCGTGAATGGCTGGTTCGATACGCCGCGCGGCCGGCCGATGGTGAACGCGATGTGGGCCGGGCTGTTCGACCTCACCGGGTTCGACCTGCGCCTCGCCTTGTTCGGGATTGTCCTGCTGAGCGGGCTTGCCATCCTGGCGTTTGCCCTGCAGGCGGGGATGGCGGTTGCGCCGATCGCGGGACTGGTCGGCGCGGCGCTGCTGTTTGACTATGCGCATGACTTCTTCGCCGGGGTATCCTCCGAATTGCCGGGGTTCATTCTTGGCACCCTGAGCGCGGCCTTCTGCGTCGCGGCGACGGTGCGGCGCACTGGCCCGGTCTATGTGGCGGCGATGGTGCTGCTCGCGCTGGCGCTGATCTTCCGTCCCGGGGCGATGTTCCTCCTGCCACTGCTGCAGTTCTGGGGCTGGTTCCTGATCCCGCATCCGGTCGCGCGCAGGGCAACGACGCTGGCCCTCGCCATGGCTGCCATTGCCGCGATCTTTGTCGGCAACAGCCAGGTTGCCCGGCAGATCACGCCCAATACCGGCGGCGCTTTCGTCAATGCGGCCGATCTCTGGTACGCGGTGTTTTCGAACGGCCGCGTCGCGCTGGGCATCACGGATCCGGCAGGTGCCCTGCAGGCGACGCGATGGCGCCAGATCTATATAGATCATCCCGAAATCGAAACACTGCCGCGGGCCGCGCAGGCGGACCGGAAACGCGATATCATTGTCCAGCAGGCGCTGACCTATCCGCTGGCCGGTCTTGTCGGCGCGGCAATTGAGTATCGTGACCATCTGATCGAACTGAAACTGTTCCGCTTCGTTGAAGTGAAGCCGTTTCGGTACCTGGTATTCGCGCTGTTTCTGGCCGGGGTTTGGGCATCTGCCCGCCATTGTCGCGGCAGTCCGGTCCATGGGCTCGGCCTTGCGGCGTCGCTGGCGATCCTGATCTCGATACCCTTCATGCATGGCGGTGAAAGCCGGGGCTTCGCCTCGTCCGTTGGTTTCCTGGCGCTGGTCTGCGGACTGGGCGCCGCGGAAATCGGCAGGCTGATCCCGCGCCTGCGGGCGAAGGAAAAGATGCGGGCCGAAGGCCCGTTCGGGCTGCTTGCGGGGCTCGGTGCCTTCGGGTTCGCGAGTGTCGCCATCTTCGTCACTGCCGGTCTGACAGCCGGGGGAAGCTACAGCAAGCTTGCCGGCGTTACGCCCTGCCGCGCGGGATCGGAACCGATCACCCTGCTGGTCTCCAGAGGCGCCGGATTTACGCTGGGTCCGGTTGACGACCGGCGGGCGCACGCGGTTTCGCCGGCGGTGCTTATGGCGCGGATCGCCGAACAGGAACGGCTCGCCACAAGCAAGGCGCGGTGGCGGCATGTCGTGGCGACGCAATCACGGAGATTGTCCGAACAGATGACCCATGTCTCTGCGGCCGCGGGGGAACCGGTCTTCTTCACACAGGCGATTTCGATATCCGGGGCGCGGCTGGAGATGTTCGGGCTGCGCGGCGATCTGCTGCGCGACGGCCCGCCGATAGGGTCCGCCTGCTTCGCGCCGGTCGACGGCATTTTGCTGCAGGACGGTTAGATGTTTTTTGGCCGGTACCGGCGCCGAAAGCAGGGCTGGAGGGATTGGACCCTGCCCTTTATTCTGTCCTGCCAGAGTGACAAGCGGATTCTTCAATGAACGTCATGGATACCAGCCTGCCCGGTGTGAAGGTCTTCGAGCCGAAGGTCTTCGGCGATAACCGGGGCTTCTTTTTCGAATTGTGGAACCTGGCGCGCTATGGCGAGGCCGGGCTGGCCGATGATTTCGTACAGGACAACGTTTCCCGGTCCGGTCACGGCACATTGCGGGGGCTGCATTACCAGTACCCGACTCTACAGGGAAAGCTCGTCACGGTCCTGTCCGGATCGATCTTCGACGTCGTGGTCGATATAAGACGCGGCAGCCCGCATTTCGGGCAATGGATCGGTGTGCCGCTGACCGATACGGACCGCCGGCAGGTATAGGCGCCGCGTGGTTTTGCGCATGGTTTCGTGGTCACGAGCGATCGCGCGGATGTCCTGTACAAGGTCGATGGCGCCTATCGGCCTGACGAGGAATTCTCCATTGCCTGGGACGATCCGGCGCTGGCAATCGACTGGCCGGTCGCGGCGACCAGCCTCAGCGAGAAGGACCGGAATGCGCCGCGTCTTGCGGATATCGCTGTATTGCCGCCTTACGGGCCGGATGGCGGAACATGACCGCCCGGCCCCGCCTGCTTGTTTTCATTGTCGCCTATAATGCGGCGAAAACCATCCGCAGCGTCTTGACCCGGATTCCGGAATCGCTCTGCGCCGCGTACGATATCGAAACCCTGGTCATCGACGATGCCTCGCAGGACGATACGTTCGCGGAAGGCCACCGCGCGGTTGCCGAGGAGGCCCTGCCGTTTCCGGTAACGGTGCTGTTCAATCCGGTCAACCAGGGGTATGGCAGCAATCAGAAAATCGGTTTCCATTACGCCATCAAAAACGGGTTCGATTATGTCGCGCTGGTGCATGGTGACGGGCAGTACGCGCCGGAATGCCTGCCGGAACTGCTGACGCCGCTGCGGGATGGGAGCGCGGATGCGGTTTTCGGATCGCGCATGCTGACCCAGGGCGGCGCCTTGAAGGGCGGGATGCCCTTCTACAAATATGCCGGCAACAAGATCCTGACGGGGATGCAGAACGCCCTGCTGCGCA
>JAQCHR010000209.1 GCA_027619655.1 Pseudomonadota bacterium | reverse complement strand
GCCGCCCGCGCATCCCTTCCATTTCCGATTCACAATAAGCTAGAACGTCCAACACCCCGTAGAGCGTCAAATACACCGCCTTCCCAAAGGGAGGGGTTCAACTTTTCACTTTAACGAATTAATCGTCCCTACGCAACGGCTATGTTGCTGCGGGATTGCCGCCGCCTTGTCTCCAGCCCGGTAACCGGTGCCGGTCAAGGCGTCAGCGGCGCAGGGTATAAGCAAGCCGCCGGAGCTTGTCTAGTCTTCGCGGCGAACAAAATGAAGTTTTTTTCATTGGCGCCGAATCACCGGCGAAATCGCCCGCTATATCAGGCCGAGTGCCCGCAACTCGGCGGCCATTTCCGGCGGCATTTCCGCATCGGCGCCGCCTTCGCCGAGATCCGGCGGCGCATCGGCCGGTTCAAGGTAGCGCCATCCCTGAAACGGCCGCCGCGGCCAGGCGATGGTTTCCGTCAGCCCGGGAACGAGGATCAGCCGACACCGCCTTGTACCCTCGTCGTCGGCCACGGCCTCGAGTTCGCGGACGCGCTGCCGGGCGCGGATGGCGCCCTTGATGACCCAGTAGATGCAGCCGCCATCAAGCAGTTCCGCGGCGCGCCGCGGCATATGGCGCGTCTGGTGCCACAGCCGGTCGCCCAGCCCTGCCGTCTGCGCGTCCTGCAGCCGGCGCTGCTGGATCGCCGCCAGATGCGCGACGCTGTCGACGCCGACGCTGAGCTTGATCAGATGTACGGTCATGTCACCGGCGGCGGGGCGCTTGAAGCGACGCCAGAATGGCCTGGCGTTCCGCCGGGCCGGGCGGGTTTTCGCCGATGGCCTGCGCCACCGCCGCGATATGGGCGCGCAGGATCGCAATATCCCCGCCGGCGGTGTCGCCTGCCCGGGCATCGATAAACCCGCAAAGCGACCGGCCGATATCGCTGAGCAGGGGAAACCCGAACGTAGCGCCCTGTCCGGCCAGTTCATGGCCCTGCCTGAACAGGGCATCCCATGCGCCGGTTTCGATATCGGTTCCGGCCGGGGCGGCCAGGGTTCCGGTCAGGCGGCTCATCTCCGCGATCCGCGCCCGGACGGTCTTGCGGAATTCGACACTGTGGCTTGCGATGGCCTGTTCCGCCCGCGCCAGCATATCCGGATCCGGATCGAACGCCGGTTCGCCGTCATCGCCAAAATCATCCTCAAAGCCATCATCTTGGGACATATCGCGTACCCGTCCCCGTCTATGGGCCTTCCAGCGTCAGCAATTCGTCGCCATCCGCGACCTGGTCGCCGGCGGCGCAGCGCAACCGGGCGACAACGCCGTCCGCATTCGCCACGACGACATGTTCCATTTTCATCGCTTCGAGCACGACCAGCGCCTGGCCGGCGCGGACCCTGTCGCCGGCGGCGGCGTGGATGGCGATGACTCTGCCCGGCATGGGGGCCATCAGTCGCCCGCCGGCGGTCGGCGCAAGCCGCGCTGCGATGGCGGCCGGATCGACCCGCAGCAGCCGGTGACTGTGGCCCGGCATGACGATCTGCCGTGAATTGCCGTCCCGCAGCAAGGTGACGGTCATCCGCGCCGCGCCGATTTCCGCGAGCATCGAACCGTCCCCGTTCAGGGTGCCCCGCACCAGCATGTCGCCCCCCGCCATCGCCAGCCGGTACCCGCCGGATTCCGGCAGCGCCCGGATTGTGATGACAGGCCCGTTCCGGGCAATGCTGTCGGTGAAATGGAGCACGGTTTCTGCCGCGCCGCAGAGCCGCCAGCCGTCGCTTGCATGCCAGGGCGAATGCGGATCGGGGGACTGCGCGGCGCGGGTGGATGTCAGCGCCGCGATGTCGAGCAGTTCGGCAAGGGCGGCCAGTGCCAGGATTTCTCCGCTGGCCGGCTGGGATTCGGGAAGGATATCGGCCGCGTGGATATCGATGAATCCGGTTTCCAGCGCCGCCGCGCCGAAGGCCGGGTGCGCCGCGATTGCCGCCAGGAAGGCCAGGTTCGTGGTCAATCCGGCGATCTCGGTCGTCTGCAGCGCGCCCCGCAACCGGCGCAGGGCCCCGGCCCGGTCCCGGTCCCAGGCGACAATCTTGGCGATCATCGGGTCGTAGAACATCGACACGGAATCGCCTTCGCGGATGCCGGTATCGACCCGGATATGCGGGGAAGGGGCGGGAAACCGCAGATGAGAGAGCCGCCCGGTCTGCGGCATGAAGTTCTTCTCGGGATTTTCCGCGTAGAGTCGTACTTCGACCGCATGGCCGTTGGCGGCGATATCGTCCTGGCGCCGCGGCAGGGCCCCGCCGGCGGCGACGATAAGCTGCCACTCGACCAGATCCAGCCCGGTGATCATTTCGGTAACCGGGTGTTCGACCTGCAGCCGCGTATTCATCTCCATGAAGTAGAAATCGCCCGGCTGCCCGTCCGGCCCGGTATCGACGATGAATTCCACCGTGCCGGCGCCTTCATAACCGATGGCCCTGGCGGCGGCGATTGCCGCATCGCCCATGGCCGCGCGCATTGCCGGGGAAACGCCGGGCGCCGGGGCTTCCTCGACCACTTTCTGATGCCGCCGCTGGATCGAGCAGTCGCGCTCGAACAGGTGCACCGCATTGCCGTAGCGGTCGGCGAAGACCTGCATTTCGATATGGCGGGGCCGGGTGACGTATTTTTCGATCAGCACCGTATCGTCGCCGAAGCCGGATTTCGCCTCGCGCTGCGCGCCTTCCAGCGCCTTGAGGAATTCGCCGGGCGCATCGACCCGCCGCATGCCGCGCCCGCCGCCGCCGGCCGACGCCTTGATGAGCACCGGATAGCCGATCCTCGCGGCGGCTTCTGCCAGAACCGCCGGATCCTGATCGTCCTCATGGTAGCCGGGCACCAGCGGCACCCCGGCATCAGCCATGATGCGTTTGGCGTTGACCTTCGACCCCATCGCCTGGATCGCGTCCGGTGGCGGACCGACGAATACGGCCCCGGCCGCCGCGACCGCTTCCGCAAATGGCGCGTTCTCGGACAGGAAACCGTATCCCGGGTGCACGGCATCCGCGCCGCTGCGGCGGATGGCCGCCACCAGCCTGTCGATATCGAGGTAGCTGTCCCGCGCCGGAGACGGACCGATATGAAAGGCGGAATCGGCCAGGGCGACATGCCGCGATTCGGCGTCCGCATCGGAATAGACGGCAATCGTGCGCAGACCCAGACGCCGCGCGGTTTCGATAATCCGGCAGGCTATTTCGCCGCGATTGGCAATGAGCAATGTCTCGAACATGGTCGGTATTGTTAGACCATGCGACCCGCCCCGGCTAGCCGCAAAAACGCGTAACTGTCCCATGCTCCGGTGTTTTTTACGACGGCGACGGCCCGGGCGGAACAGGCGTTTCTCGTGCCGCCAGCCCGGGCCATGACGGAAAATGCAATGAGAACAAAAAAAGAACTTGCGCATAGGAACAAAAAGCGTACACTTGCCGTCTGTTTACAACCCTTCGATGCCGTGGGATATGGGAGAAAATCATGTCGAATTCCGCATTACAGCTCGTACAAAAGGACAGCATGGACAAGACCAAGGCGCTGGACGCCGCTCTCGCACAGATTGAAAGATCCTTCGGCAAGGGCTCGATTATGAAGCTTGGCCAGCATGGTCAGGCGGTCGAAATCGACTCGGTTTCGAGCGGCTCGCTGGGGCTGGATATCGCGCTCGGCATTGGCGGGTTCCCGCGCGGCCGGGTGATCGAAATCTACGGACCGGAAAGTTCCGGCAAGACGACTCTGGCGCTGCACGTGGTTGCGGAAGCCCAGAAATTGGGCGGCACCTGCGCCTTCGTCGATGCGGAGCATGCGCTTGATCCCGGATATGCGCGTAAGCTCGGCGTCAATCTGGACGAACTGTTGATTTCGCAGCCGGACACGGGTGAGCAGGCGCTGGAAATCACGGATACGCTGGTGCGTTCCGGCGCGATCGACGTGCTGGTTGTCGATTCCGTCGCGGCCCTGGTGCCGCGGGCCGAACTCGAAGGCGAAATGGGCGATGCCCATGTCGGGCTGCAGGCGCGGTTGATGAGCCAGGCGCTGCGCAAGCTGACCTCCTCGATTTCCCGTTCGCGCTGCATGGTGATCTTCATCAACCAGATACGGCTGAAGATTGGCGTCATGTTCGGCAACCCGGAAACGACGAGCGGCGGCAACGCCCTGAAGTTTTACGCCAGTGTCCGTCTCGATATCCGCCGGATCGGCGCGATCAAGGACCGCGACGACGTGGTAGGTAACCAGACCCGGGTCAAGGTCGTGAAGAACAAGGTGGCGCCGCCCTTCAAGGTCGTCGAATTCGACATCATGTATGGCGAAGGCATTTCGAAGACCGGCGAGTTGCTGGATCACGGCGTCAATGCCGGGATCGTCGAAAAGTCCGGGTCATGGTTCTCATATGACAGCCAGCGGATCGGTCAGGGTCGCGAAAACGCCAAGCGGTTCCTGCGCGAAAATCCCGATGTTGCAAACACGATCGAAGCGAAAATTCGTGAAAATGCGGGGCTGATCGCTGAGACCATGCTGGACGGTTCCTCTGGTGATGATGAGGTGCCCGGTGACGACCAGGGCTCAAGCGATATGGGTCCCGACGACGCGGCGCCAGACGACATCTAGCGGCTCACCGGGTTGAACTGGATGGGTTGATATGGCTGGCTTCGTCGCGTTTCTCGGGAAGCCGGCCGTTTCAACAACCAGGCGAAAGACGGAGCCGGGTATTGCGTCCCGCCGGCGTCATACCTTCTGGCGGGCTTCCGGGTTCCGGTGTGATTGCGCGGTCAGCGGATGGCCTTCAGCGCCGCCGTAAAGCCCTTGAGCGAGATTGGCACATTGAACGGCTGGCGGTTGCCGCCGACAAAGGAAACGGTGCCGCTGCTGCCCCGTTTGAACAGGTCGAGAAAATTCTGGTCAAAACCGAAGCGGGCCCGGCAGCCGTTTGGCAGGCAGACCTCGATCGCCAGTTGGTAGGCCTGGCCGTCGTCGATTTTCAGGGTGATCCCGGAAGGCAGATTGACGCCGAGAGGCACAACCAGAACGCCGATCGGCGTTTCGCTGTCCCCCTGATAGCCGACGAAAAAGCGAAGCACCGGTTCGCCGCTGTCCTTCACGACGATATTCTGGAACATCTGGCAGACGGCCGGGGCGCCGGTCGGGGAATTGCACTGGACACGCCAGGCTTCGAATATCTGGCCGTGCGGGTTCTGCGCCTGCGCCGACGATGCGAGGCAAAGCCAGAGGAGCGCGGCGGTCAGGGAGACGGGTGTGAATTTCAATGCCATGCTCTCGATACTGCTTGTGTTGCCATTAATCCGGACCGGGCCGGCTGGGGCGAGTTTACGCGAAGGGTGCGGATGACTTCCATATCCAATATTTGGAATGAAGCCGGCCCGCCGGGTTGCTTCGTTGTTCGCTGGACAGGATAGGACCTCCGGGCTAAAACGCCGGATCGCGGGGTTCGGGTGCGACTGACGAGGCGGATCGAATCCGCTTTATTCCGCGCGTGGAGCATAAAAAACAAGGGTGCGAGTCATGCAGGGCGCCAACGAAATCCGGACCGCGTTTCTGGACTATTTTCAACGCCATGATCACGAAGTCGTCGCGTCGTCACCGCTGGTGCCGCGGAACGACCCGACGCTCATGTTCACCAATGCGGGCATGGTGCAGTTCAAGAACGTGTTCACGGGTGCGGAGCAACGCCCCTATGATCGTGCGGCGACATCCCAGAAATGCGTTCGCGCGGGCGGCAAGCATAACGACCTGGAAAATGTCGGGTACACCGTCCGGCACAATACATTCTTCGAGATGCTGGGCAATTTCTCCTTCGGCGACTATTTCAAGGAAACCGCCATCGAGCTGGCGTGGACATTGATCACCAAGGAGTACGGCCTGCCGGCCGATCGCTTGCTGGTCACGGTATACGCCGACGACGATGAGGCGTTCGATTTGTGGGGCCGCATCGCCGGCTTGCCCGACGAACGCATTATCCGCATCGCGACCCACGATAATTTCTGGCAGATGGGCGATACCGGTCCGTGCGGGCCCTGCTCGGAAATCTTTTTCGACCATGGCGACCATATTCCGGGCGGGCCTCCCGGCAGTCCCGACGAGGACGGCGACCGGTTCATCGAAATATGGAACCTGGTGTTCATGCAATACGATCAGCATGCGCCCGGCGACCGCAGAGATTTGCCGAAGCCGTCGATCGATACGGGCATGGGGCTGGAACGCCTGGCGGCGGTGCTCCAGGGCAAGCACGACAATTACGATATCGACCTCATGCGCGGTCTGATCGAAGCCTCGGCCGAGGCGTCGAATGTCGCCGCCGACGGCGATCAGGCGGTGAGCCACCGGGTGATCGCGGATCACTTGCGCGCCTGTTCGTTCCTGATCGCCGACGGGGTCTTGCCGTCGAACGAGGGGCGCGGCTACGTGTTGCGGCGGATCATGCGCCGGGCCATGCGCCACGCCCATCTGTTGGGCTGCCGCGAGCCTTTGATGTACCGCTTGGTGCCGGCCCTGATCGGCGCTATGGGCCAGGCCTTCGGCGAGTTGGGCCGGGCGCAGACATTGATCAGCGAGACCTTTAAGCTGGAAGAAGTGCGCTTCAAGCAGACCCTCGATCGGGGTCTGCGCCTGCTCGACGACGAGACCGACAGGCTCGGCGACGGCCAGACCCTATCGGGCGAGGTGGCGTTCCGTCTCTATGACACCTTCGGCTTTCCGCTCGATCTGACCGAGGACATTCTGCGCGGCCAGGGCCGTCGCGTT
>JAQCHR010000208.1 GCA_027619655.1 Pseudomonadota bacterium | reverse complement strand
ATTTCCGATACCCTCCATAAAAAAAATCGGGCGCCCCGAAGAGGCGCCCGATCTGTATAACGATCCGTAACCCTGGGTCTAGCGCTTGGAGAACTGGAAGCTCCGTCGCGCTTTCGCCCGACCGTACTTCTTGCGCTCCACGACGCGCGAGTCGCGTGTCAGGAAGCCGCCGGCCTTCAGCGTCGGCCGCAATCCCGGCTCAAACACCGTCAGCGCCTTGCTGATCCCATGACGAACCGCGCCAGCCTGCCCCGAGAGACCGCCGCCGGTCACCGTGCACATGACATCATACTGACCGTCGCGATTCACCGCCGAAAAAGGCTGTTTGATCATCATCCGCAGCACCGGCCGCGCGAAATAGGTTTCAATCGTGCGGCCGTTGACGACAATACGCCCCGCACCCGGCTTGATCCATACCCGCGCTACCGCATTTTTACGCTTGCCCGTCGCGTAGGACCGGCCCTGCGCATCAACCCGTGCTTCGGCGGGGCTTTCGGCATCGGCAGATGCAGCGGTCGGCGCAACCGACGGGACGACGCCTGACGCCGCGCCAAGATCCGCGAGACTACGAATCGGCCGCCGTTCGGCGCTGCCCGTACCCTGATCGTTGTGTTCAGCCATTATCATGCACTCCGCTTGTTCTTTTCATTCATCGAGGCGACGTCCAGAATTTCCGGATTCTGCGCTTCGTGCGGATGTTCGCCGCCGGCATATACGCGCAAGTTGGACATCTGCTGGCGCGCCAGCTTGTTCTTCGGCAGCATGCGCTCAACAGCCTTCAGAATAACGTTCTCCGGCTGCTTGCCCGACAGGATATCGCCCGCCGTCCGGGATTTGATCCCGCCCGGATACCCCGTATGCCGGTAATAAACCTTGTCCGACAGCTTCTTGCCCGTGAGATGCACTTTCTCGGCATTGATCACGATGACGTTGTCGCCGCAATCCACATGGGGGGTGAAATACGGGCGGTGCTTGCCGCGCAGGATCTTGGCAATCTCTGCGGCCATTCGGCCCAGGACAACGCCATCGGCATCGACGAGCCATTTTTTCTGCACTTCGGCAGGCTTCATTGAATATGTTTTCATGGCCTCAATTTTCCTCTGACTGCGATACGCGCCATTGTCGGGATCATTCCAACTGTCCCGAATGGCAACCGTCGCGAACGGGCGCGGAGTATGTCAGAAACGGTTTTGCAGTCAACAACAATAATCTAAAAATAATAACATTGAATCAGTTGGTTATTTGATTGGTATTATAATACCGCTGCGTAAGCCTCTCAAAAATAGAAATTTATAGGAATGAACTGACAAGCGCCAAAACCCCGCTCCCGTCAGGGCACGCCCCAGACTTAAAGGATGCGCCGATACAGGAAATACACAGAGTTTGAAACGTTGTCATGTAAACCTGATAAGCTACGGAATCCGTTGTTTCTTGCGGATAGGCTCCCTGTGCCATTACATTCAAACGGCTGTTGAAGAAATTACTAGCAGGATCGAATTCGTCATTATGGAGCGTATTGCACCTTCCCCCGTTGCTGATGCCGGTGGCCCGGATCTGCTGCGCAACGATACGGGCGGAATCGCCAGGTTGACCCTCAACCGGCCAGAAGCGCGCAACGCGCTGTCGCTGGCATTGATGGAGTCTCTGCAGCGCGAACTGGATGGGATCGCCACGGATGACTCCATCCGCGCCGTCGTGCTTGCCGCCAACGGCCCGGCTTTTTGCGCCGGGCACGACCTGCGCCAGATAAGGGAAAACCCGAACCAGGCGTTCTACGAAGCGACACTATCAAAATGCGTCGCGGTCATGCTCGCGATCATGCGTTGCCCGAAGCCCGTCATCGCCCGGGTCCAGGGTGTTGCCAGCGCCGCGGGCTGCCAGCTTGTCGCGACCTGCGACCTTGCCGTTGCAGCAACGGAAGCGCGCTTTGCAACACCAGGCGTGCATATCGGGTTATTCTGCTCGACGCCCATGGTCGCGCTCAGCCGCAATATCGGCCGCAAGGAAGCCATGGAAATGCTGCTGCTTGGCGAACCGGTGAGTGCGGCCCGGGCGCGGGAAATCGGCCTCGTCAACCGGGTGGTTTCCGCCGACAGGCTCGATTCCGCCTTACAGGAGATAACGGATACATTGCTGGCCAAATCGCCGCTGACCCTCGCCATCGGCAAGGAAGCCTTTTACCGGCAGATCGAAATGACCACGGAAGACGCCTATACCTATGCTGGCGATGTCATGGTCCGGAACATGCTGGCCGAGGATTCCGACGAAGGGATTTCCGCGTTTCTTGAAAAGCGCCCGCCTGTGTGGCGCGGACGGTAGACCGATGCAACACGACAGCTATGCCGACGACTACATCCGGGACATTCTGCGCGACACGCACACCATTGCCATGGTTGGCGCCAGCACCAACTGGAAACGGCCCAGTTACTTCGTGATGAAGTACATGCAATCGAAAGGCTTCCGCGTGATTCCGGTCAACCCGGGATCCGCCGGCGAGGACCTGCTGGGTGAAACCGTCGTCGCCAGCCTTTCGGAGATATCGGTACCCGTCGATATGGTCGATATCTTCCGCAATTCCGAGGCGGCAGGCGCGATTACCGACGAAGCAGTCACCATTGGCGCCAAAATTATCTGGATGCAGTTTACCGTGCGCAACGACGCGGCCGCGAAAAGAGCCGAAGACGCCGGCCTTCGGGTTATCATGGACCGATGCCCGAAAGTCGAATATTCGCGACTGAATGGCGAACTGTCCTGGAACGGATTCAATTCCAGGATCATTTCCAGCAAGCGCCCGAAACGGTGATCCGGCCATGACGAAACAGCAACCGGGGTTCGAAACCCTTGCGGTGCATGCGGGCGGGACACCCGACCAGGCTACGGGCGCGCGACAGACTCCCATTTATCAGACAGCCTCCTTCGTCTTCGATGATGCTGAACATGCGGCTGCCCTGTTCAATCTGCAGGCCCCCGGCTTCATATATTCACGGCTGACCAATCCGACGGTCGCGGCGCTGGAAGAACGCTGCGCCGCCCTGGAAAACGGCATTGGCGGCACGGCAACGGCGTCCGGCCATGCGGCGCAAATTCTGGCCCTCTTCCCGCTCATGTCGCCAGGCGACGAAATCGTCGCGGCGAACAAGCTGTATGGCGGCTCGATCAATCAGATGGGGCATAGCTACAAGAAATTCGGCTGGAATGCCTCTTTCGTTGACCCGGACGACCATGAAAATTTCCGCAGCGCCATTACCGCGCGCACCAGAGCGATATTCATTGAAAGCCTGGCAAACCCCGGCGGGGTCGTAACCGATATCCGCGCCATCGCCGATATCGCGCATGACTCCGGTATTCCGCTCATCGTCGACAACACCCTAGCGACGCCGTATTTATGCCGCCCGTTCGACCACGGCGCGGATATCGTCGTGCATTCGACGACCAAGTTCCTCGCCGGCAACGGCACGGCAATCGGCGGTGTCGTCATCGATTCCGGCCGGTTCGACTGGTTGCAGAACGATAAATTTCCCAGCCTGTCCCGGCCTGCGCCTGAATATCACGGCCTGGTCTTTGCCGAAACCTTCGGTGAATTGTGCTACACGATCTACGGCCATGCCGTCGGCCTGCGGGACCTTGGCGCCAGCCAGGCCCCCATGAACGCCTTCCTCACCCTGCTGGGCATCGAAACCCTGCCCCTGCGCATGGAACGGCACTGCGCCAACGCGCTGGCGGTCGCGCAGTATCTGTCCAATCACCCTGCCGTCACCTGGGTATCCTATGCCGGGCTTGCCACCGACAGGTACCACGCCCTCGCACAGCGCTACCTGCCCAAGGGTGCCGGTGCCGTCATGACCTTCGGTCTAGCCGGGGGATACGATGCCTGTGTCCGGCTGGTGGAGCATGTCGAGCTGTTCAGCCACCTTGCGAATATCGGGGATGCGCGCTCCCTCATCATCCATCCCGCATCTACGACCCACAGACAGCTGACCGATGCGCAGCTCAAGGCCTCGGGCGCAAGCGCGGACGCCATACGCCTGTCCATCGGCATCGAAACGCTGGATGACATTATCGGTGACCTGGATCAGGCGCTTTCCAGGGTCGCCGCGGCCGGTTCCGCATGAGCAATTCTTCCGACACCCTTATCCTGCTCAACGCCGTCATCCTCGCGGTGACATCCGAGGTGCCACGTTTCCTCGTCACCACCCATGGCGACCACGTGCCGCAAGGATCCGGTCCCGCCCTGCCCTATGGTCCCTTTGAACCCAGCCATCACCGGACCCTGGAAATCGCGCTGCGCGGCTGGGTCGAAGAGCAAACCGGACTGCCTATCGGCTATGTCGAACAATTGTACACTTTCGGGGATCGGTATCGGGATCCTCGTGAACTGGCTGGGGGGCCGCGGGTCGTCTCCGTCGGTTACCTGGCGCTCATTCGCGAAGCGACGCCCCCGGGCGACGCCGAATGGCTGGACTGTTACGACTTTCTACCCTGGGAGGACTGGCGCGGCGGACGGCCGGACATTATCGACAGCATCATCATTCCCGCGCTGGAGAGATGGATTGAAACCGCGCCGACTGAAAATGAAAAGTCCGTCCGCAGAGAACGGGTTTCCATCGCCTATGGCGCCGTGGAGGCCGGATGGGATTCGACGCTAGTGCTCGAACGCTATGAAATCCTTTACGAGGCAGGACTGGTCCAGGAAGCCGACCGCGATCATTTCGCCCGTGCGACCGAGACAGGCAATAGAGCGCAGGACGTGAAATCCGGCCCGCCGTTAAGAGCCGCCACGGGGATGATGGCGGCGCTGGACCATCGGCGCATGATGGCGACGGCGCTCGGCCGGGTCCGCGGCAAACTGCAATACCGGCCGGTGGTATTCGAATTGCTGCCCGACAACTTCACCCTGCTGCAGCTACAGCGCGTCGCGGAAAGCCTCGCCGGGATCGATCTTCATAAACAGAATTTCCGGCGCCTTGTGGTCAATAACCGTCTGGTCGTTGCAACCGGTAAATTCGACCGGCAGAGCGCCGGCCGCCCCGCGGAATTGTTCCGGTTCCGCCGGGATGTCCTGCGCGAGCGCCCGGCGCCGGGCGTCGGGATACCAACGCGCTCCGCTAGTTAGCAGTTTCAGACTTCCGAGCCGGACATTCCGGATGCGCCAGCGTCCCCGGTAAATAGAATGTTTACATATGCTCGAATAGAGTATTTAATTGTAGTCTCAAAGAGCATAAATAAGCTCATAACGACTACAATCAAATGCTGCCAGAAAAGGACGGACGCCATGTCCCCTTCCCTCGCCTATACACCTGAAATTGCTGCACAAACGGCACATCTGTATGCAAAAGTCGAACGGGTTATCCCGGAGATCGAATGGCCGGTTTTTGCGCCACAGATCGCGGCGATCAATGCGCTGAAGAAGGAACGCAACGCCATCGTTCTGGCGCATAATTACCAGACGCCAGAGATCTATCACTGCGTTTCGGATTTCGTCGGCGACTCGCTTGCGCTGGCCCGCAAAGGCGCCGACGTCGATGCGGATATCATCGTCATGGCCGGCGTGCATTTCATGGCGGAAACCACCAAGCTGCTGAATCCGGAAAAGATTGTCCTGATCCCCGACCTGGGCGCCGGTTGTTCGCTGGCGGCCTCCATCACCGGGGCGGATGTGCGCGCCATGCGCAAGAAGCATCCCGGCGCCCCGGTTGTCAGCTATGTCAATACGACAGCGGAAGTGAAGGCGGAAACCGATATCTGCTGCACTTCCGGCAATGCGGTCGAGGTGGTCGAGTCGCTGGGCGTCGACAAGGTCATCTTCCTGCCGGACGAATACCTCGCCATGCATGTGGCCAAGCAGACGGGTGTGGAAATCATTCCCTGGAAAGGACATTGCGAGGTCCATGAGCGCTTTACCGCGTCCGAAATCAATGCCTACCGCAAGGATTTCGAGGGCTTGCAGGTCATCGCCCATCCCGAATGCCCGCCGGATGTGCTGGAAGCCGCGGATTTCGTGGGATCGACCAAGGGCATGCAGGATTACGTCACCCGGGAACAGCCGAAACGGGTGCTGATGGTCACCGAATGCTCGATGAGCGACAATGTCTCGACCGCCAATCCGGGTGTCGAATTCATCCGTCCCTGCAACCTGTGCCCGCACATGAAGCGGATCACCTTGGACAATATCCTGACATCGCTGCAAACGCTGCAGCCACGGGTCGAAATCGACCCGGCCATCGCCGCCCGCGCCAGACGGTCCGTCGAACGCATGATCGAAATCGGCGGCAAATAACCGTCAGTTATAATTCGAAACCTCAACGAGGTTGCCGTCGGGATCACGAAAATAGACGGAATTGATTGGCCCGATTGCCCCGCTGCGGGTGGTCGGGCCTTCTTCTATTTCGACACCGCAAGCCTTCAGATGGGCCATCACATCGGCAACCGGCGTCTGCGTAATCAGGCAGAAATCGGCCGTGCCCTGTATATGGTTGACGGCACGGCGCGCTTCGTCCCACCCCGCCGGCTGCAGGTTGATTTTCTGCTGCCCGAACCCAAGCGCCAGCCGGCCATTGCCGAACTCGATCCGCCGCATGTTCAATACCCGGACGTAGAACGCGCAAATCGTTTCGATGTCGCTGCAGGGAATGACGAAATGATCGACACGCTCTATCTGGAACATGGCATTACTCCGCGGGAATGACAGCGCTGTGAACGCGGTTGGGCGGCAACGCCAGCAACAGAACGAAGACACATGCCGCCGCCATGGCGACCCCGGCGAACAGCCAGACGAACCCGCC
>JAQCHR010000207.1 GCA_027619655.1 Pseudomonadota bacterium | reverse complement strand
GCTTCTGCACCGCGACCTGCCCGACCTATGTGCTGCTCGGCGACGAGCTCGACAGCCCGCGCGGGCGCATCTACCTGATCAAGGAAATGCTGGAAGGCGGCAAGGATGCGACGGCGCGCGTGGTGCGCCATGTCGACCGCTGCCTGTCCTGCCTGTCCTGCATGACGACCTGTCCCAGCGGCGTGCATTACATGCATCTGGTCGACCATGCCCGCGCCCATATCCAGAAGACCTTCGAGCGGCCCCTGCCGGACCGGATCCTGCGCTCGCTGCTGAAGATCGTCCTGCCGAACCCGAACTTGTTCCGCTTCGCGCTGATGGGGGCGTGGTTCGCGCGGCCCTTTGCCGGGCTGGCGCCGGGGCGGCTGAAGGCGCTGCTGCGCATGGCGCCGGCGCATATCCCGTCGCCGTCGCCGATGGACAAGCCGCAGGTTTTCCCCGCGCAGGGGAAGAAGCAGGGGCGGGTCGCGCTGATGACCGGCTGCGCCCAGAAGGTACTGAACCCGGCGATCAACGAGGCGACGATCCGCCTGCTGACACGGCGCGGGGTTGAGGTCGTGGTGGCACGCGGCGCCGGGTGCTGCGGGGCGCTGACCCATCACATGGGCGAAGCCGAGGACAGCCATGCCCGCGCAGCGGCGAATATCCGCGCCTGGATTGCGGCGGCGGATGGCGATGGACTGAATGCCATCATAGTCAATGCCTCCGG
Source organism: Pseudomonadota bacterium (assembly GCA_027619655.1). Taxonomy (GTDB): domain Bacteria; phylum Pseudomonadota; class Alphaproteobacteria; order UBA8366; genus MarineAlpha4-Bin1. The sequence goes on along the minus strand of JAQCHR010000207.1, from coordinate 6,074 downwards.
CTGCGGCACGACGGTGAAGGATTACGGGTTCATGTTCCGCGAGGATGCGGCGCTGTCCGAAGATGCCGCGCGCATATCGGCGCTGACGAAGGATATTACCGAATACCTGGCGGAAATCGGGCTGGGGGAAATCGCGGCTCCTTCGGGCCTGGCCGTCGCCTATCATTCGGCCTGTTCGCTGCAGCACGGGCAGAAGATCACGACCTTGCCGGGGAAACTGCTGGGCGCGGCCGGTTTCGATGTGCGCGCGGTGCCGGAAGGGCATCTGTGCTGCGGGTCGGCGGGAACGTACAACCTGCTGCAGCCGGAAATCGCCGGCCAGTTGCGCGATCGCAAGCTGGCCAATATCGCGCGGACAGGGGCGACAATTGTCGCGGCCGGCAATATCGGCTGCATGGCGCAGATTGCCGGCGGCGCGGCTATCCGGGTGGTGCACACGGTGGAACTGCTGGACTGGGCGACCGGCGGCCCGCTGCCGGAGGCGCTGGAGGGAAGGCTGTGATGCGCGGCGCGATATTACTGGCATTGGTACTGGCGGCCTGCGGCGGCGCCGACGAAACGCGGCTTTGGTTGCCGGGACAACCGGTGACCCTGCCGCCGGTGGAGACCCCACCCAAACCGGCGGCGCCGGTGGTGACTGCGCCGCTGCCTGTCCTGCCGGATCCCCGCCCGCCGATTCCGTCGCCGCGACCGTCACGCCCCTATTATGAAATGCCCGACCCTGAACCCTCCGTCCAGTCGCGCGGCGCGCTGACCGACAGCGAAGAGCGGGCGCTGCGCGGCGTGCGGCAGTCGATCGACGCCTCGATCAGCGAGCTGGAGCGCCGCGCGCGGTTCGGCGACACCACGGCGGCGGAAGACCGGGAACTCCGCCCCCTCAAGGCGCGGCAGCGCGACGTGCTCCGCCGGTTGCGCGGCGGCTGACCCCTTCTATTCCAGCTATTCCAGCGTGCGCAGGAACTTGCTGCGGTCGCTCGCCGCCTTCATCAGGAAGCTGAGATCGGATCCGCCGAGGATCATGCGGATGCCCTTGGCGACATACTGCTTCACCAGTTCCTCGTCATAGATGCCGCCCATCGCGGCGGTGATGCCGTGCTTCTTCGCCGCGCCGCAGACCGCGTCATAGGCATGCACGATCTTCGGGTGGGTGTAATCGCCGGGCACGCCCATTTCGTTGGACAGGTCATTGGTGCCGATCAGCAGCACGTCGATGCCTTCGACCGCGGCGATGGCGTCGATATCGTCCACGGCCTTCGGCGATTCGACCATGACCACGACCATGGTCTGTTCGTTCACGACCTCCTGGTGCTTCACATTGCCCAGCGCGGTGAAGCTGACCTGCGGCACGGTGCCGCCATAGGAGCGGTGGCCGATGGGTGGGTATTTGCAGTTGTCGACCGCCTGGCGGGCCTCCGCCACGGATTCCACATGCGGCACGATGATGCCCATGGCGCCGGTGTCGAGGATGCGCGAGGCATGGAAATGCTGCGGCCCCGGCACGCGCACGAAGGGCGTGACGCCGGCATGCAGCCCGGCCATGCATATCTGCGAGGCGGTATCGAGGTCCAGCGAGCTGTGTTCCATGTCGACGAACAGCCAGTCATAGCCGCAGGTCTTGGCGATGGTCGCGATATCCACATGGCGCGCCTGGCGCAGCCCGATTCCGAGCGCGAGGCCGCCGGCGGCGAGTTTTTCCTTCGTGTGGTTCTTCAGGATGGTCATTGGTCTATCCCCCCAGGATAACGCCGCCGGACCGGTTCAAAACAGCCCGGCGGTAAATTGTCAGTTTCTAGTTATGGCCGAGTCCGCGCAGGAATTTGCTGCGCGCCTTGGCGCCCGCCATCATGAAGCCGAAATCCGCGCCGGCACTCAGGAAGCGCATGCCCATATCGACGTATTTCTTCGTCAGTTCCTCGTCGCCGACACCGCCCAGCCCGGCGAACTTGCCATGCTTCTGGGCCGCCGCGATGGCCTTGCCGACCGCGGCGACGACGTCGGGATGGCCGAACTGGCCGTGCAGCCCCATTTCCGCCGCCAGGTCGTTGCAGCCGACATGCAGCATGTCGACCCCGTCCAGCGCCGCGATGGCGTCTGCATTGGCGATGCCTTCCGGCGTTTCCAGCATGATGATCAGCAGCGTGTTCTCATTGGAAATCGTGCCGATCTCCGCCACGGGCAGGGCCTCGAATCCCAGCTGCGGCAGCGGCCCGCCAAAGGACCGGTGGCCGACCGGCGGGAACTTGCACTGGCTGACCGCGCGCTTGGCTTCCTCCACCGTGCTGACATGGGGGATGATGACGCCCATGGCGCCGTTGTCGAGGATGCGCGCGGCGTGGAAATGCTCATGGCCGGGTACCCGGACCAGCGGGGTGATTCCCGCGTCCAGCGCGGAAACGCACATCTGTGATGCGGTTTCCAGGTCCATGGCGCCGTGTTCCATGTCGATGAACAGATGGTCGTAATCGCAGGCCTTGGCGATCCGGACGATGTCCGGGCCATACAGGCGGCGGATCTGGAATCCCAGCGATGTCTTGCCCTGTTTCAGGCGTTCCTTGGCGTGATTGGGTGTTATTGTCATTCTGTTTTCCCTCCATTATCGCGCGCGCGATGTGTTTCGTTGCCCGCATGGCGCGACAGGCTAACCGGTGAAAGCGCCGCCGCCAACTGTTACGATGGACCCGCAGGCATATTCGGTTTGACTTGGCTGTTGCGACGGCGTGTCATCCCCCTGCTGAACACAAATCGCGAGGAACCGGTCATGCTGAAACCCGTGAAAGTGGACCTGTCGGAACTCTATATTCCGGTGAAGCGGCGCAACGAAATCGATGCGGACAAGGTGGCGGCGCTGGCGGAGGAAATCCTGGAGGAAGGCCAGAAGGTGCCGATCCAGGTCCGGCGCGACAAGAAGCGGACCTTCGTCGTGGTCAATGGCGCGCACCGAATCGAAGCGGTGCGGTTGCTGGGCGAGGCAGAAATCGACGCCTTCATCGTCGGTGAGGGAAAATTCTGAAGGGGAAACAGGGTATGGTCAGTCAATTCGATCTCTCGGGCCGGACGGTCGCGATTTCCGGCGCCGGGGGCGGAATCGGGGCGGAATGCGCGCGGCTCGTCGCGGAAATGGGCGCCGATGTCATGGTCTCCGACCTGCGGGCGCCGGAACCGCTGGCGGATTTCCTGCGCGGGCAGGGGCGGGCCTCGGTGGCGACGGCGCTGGATGTGACCGACCGGGGCGCGGTCGAAGCCTGGGCGGCGGATTGCGGGGATGTGGACGCCCTGATCGACTGCGCGGCGATCTGCCCGTTCGACGACTGGGACGATGACGGCTGGGACGATGTCGCGGCCCGGGTCTTCAATATCAACCTGCAGGGGCCGATCAACCTGTGCCGCGCCTTCATGCCCGGCATGATCGCGCGCAAATTGGGAAAGATCGCCCTGATCGGGTCCATCGCCGGGCGGCTTGGCGGGGTAAGGGCGACGCCGCATTACGTGATGTCGAAGGGCGGCATCCATGCCTATGTCCGCTGGCTGGCCAAGAAAGGCGCCGCGCATAACGTGCAGGTCAACGCCGTGGCGCCGGGGCCGGTGGCGACGCCGATGACCCAGGGCGAAAACTTCGGCCCGGAAAATTTCCCGATGAAGCGCATGGCCGAAGCCTCGGAAATCGCCGGTCCGCTGGCGTTTCTCGTGTCGCCCGCCGCGAACTATATTTCGGGCGCGGTGCTGGATATCAACGGGGCGATGCATTTCAGCTGACGTCCGCTGCCGGTAGCGGTGCGTCAGCCCTTTTCGCGCGGCGGCATTTCAGGGAAGCCGGGGATCGCCGGATCCATCGTGTCCCAATCCAGATGATGCTTGGTATAGACCCGGAACTGCGGCTGGACAAAACCGGGATCGTCGAGTGTTCCGACATTGACGGCCCGCATTCCCGGAAAGCCGCCGTTCTGCCCGAACAGGCGGCTGCCGCAGGTCGGGCAGAAGGATCGTGTGACGGTCGAACCGCTGTCCGCCAGGCTGCTGTATTCCGTCAGCTTACCGTCGATTTTATAGGCATCCGCGCGGAACATCGCCAGCGTCACATGGCCGGTACCGGAGGACTTGCGGCAATCGACGCAATGGCAATGGCCGGCCATTATCACGTCACCGGTTATGGTGTACTTCACGGCGCCGCACAGGCAGCTTCCGCTGTGGATGTTCCGGGATTCGCTCATGGTTTTTCATCCTGTCATAATGTTTCGAATTCAGGTAACTTTAAAATCACAAGTAACTATATTCTGCATGGTTACTTTTATTATGCAAGTGACAAGATTGTTATGGCCGGATCCCGGGATCGATGACTGACGACAAGCTGTCCTTCAAGCGTTCCGCCTGTCCGCTTTCGTCCCTGCTCGACCTTTTCGGCGACAAATGGACGTTGCTGGTCATCCGCGACCTGATGGCCGGGAAACGCCGCTTTGGCGCGTTCCAGGAATCGCCGGAGGGCATTCCCAGCAACATCCTGGCGGACCGGCTGAAACGGCTGGACGGGCTTGGCGTTATTACGCGCGAGCGCTATTCGGACCGTCCGCCGCGCTACGAATACCGGCTGACGCGGCGCGGCGCCGAATTGCTGCCGGTCATGCAGTCTATGTGCCGCTGGGGGCAGGCGCATGTCGCGGATACCTGGACGCCGCCCGACTGGTTCTTCGACGCGACGCCGGATTTCTTCGCGCCGGGCCCGGCGGGGGAAGAGAACGAGGACTGAGCCGCCGGGCTAAAGCCCCATATGGCCCAGCAGGGCACGGGTGATCGGGCTGCCGGCGCAGGCGATGCCGTCGATGATGGTGAAATGGTTCTCGCCCGGGGTTTCCAGATAGTCGATCCGGCTAAGGCTGCGGCCCCAGTATTCGGCGAACTCCTTCGACTGGCGGCGGAATTCATCGCTTTCCGCCCCGCCGACCGCGACCGTCATCGGCATGTCATGCGCCGGCTTCAGGGCCTGCGGGCTGTTCCGGGTTGCGGCGGCGGGGTCCATCCGGACATCGGCATTGATACTGGTCTGCAGGATTGGCGCCAGGTCGAACAACCCGCTCAGCGGGCTCGCGCTCTGCAGCAGATCGGCCGGCAGGTCCGCCGCGAAACCGGGCCAGTCGGTCGCCGCCATCATGGCGGTCAGGTGGCCGCCGGCGGAATGACCGGTCACGTGGATGCGGCCGGGGTCACCGCCGTGATCCGCGATATTGCGCCGGACCCAGGCGCAGGCGGCGCGGCACTGGCGGACGATTTCATCCAGCGTCACGGCGGGGCAGAGCGTGTAGTTGATCGACACGACCAGCGCCCCCGCATCGACTAGCGCTTCGCACATGAAGGCGAAGGGCTGCTTGTCGAGCGCCCGCCAGTAGCCGCCGTGAATGAAGATCAATACCGGCGCATTGGAAGCAGCCGGTCTGTATACGTCCAGTTTTTCTTCCGGCCGGTCGCCATAGGCAATGTCCAGCACGCAATCATGGCTGTCGGTAAAGGTTTTGCTGCGCGCGGCCCATTCGGCGACGATGCCGTCGACCCCGTCCACCGTCCGGCGCGGGTTATACTGCATCTCCATCGCTTCGGCATCGAAATCGCGGTAGACGGCCTGGGACATGGGGAACCTCGCTTCGTTTCCATCGAATGGCATTATTGCGCTTGGCGCGCCGCCGTCACGGTTTTTCTGATGCGGCGCCGGGCCTCATCGCCGCGCCAGCCCGTCCAGCGCCAGCGCGATGATCCGGGCGCCTTCGGCGCAGATCATGGCGCGCCAGGCCTTGCTTTTGGGGAAGAACAACCCGCCGATATCGGCGCGGCGCTCGGCTGCGGTCTGGCGCGTATTCAATTGCAGGATGGACCGGGTGGTATAGGTGCCGAAATCCGCATGGGCCGCGGTCAGCGCATGATCCCGCAACCGGTCGCCGAACCCCAGCGCGAAACAGTCCAGCGCGGCCGGACCGTCATCGCCGGTCCCGGATTCTTCGCCGAACCAGTCCCGGACGCGCCGGTCCCCCGCGGTGTCCGGCTTATGGCACGAGTCGACAGTCACCGCCCCGACGGGCAGCAGGCTGGTG